>JBEKDL010000013.1:0-31775 GCA_050014355.1 Dehalococcoidales bacterium
GACATAGTTGTGGAAGCTTCAGGTGTCCCGATAGCCTTCGGGGAGGGACTGGACATGATTCGACGGGGAGGGCGGTACCTGGTTATCGGCCAGACATCACCGCAAACCATCACGATGGCCCCGGGCACAATTGTCTTGAAACACCTGGAAATAATCGGACAGTGCGGGGCAGAAATCAGCCACTATTACCAGGCTTTGCAAATTATCAAGAATAATAGGCAAAAGTATCCCTTTGGAGATATCATTACCCATAAATACAACCTGGACCAGGTTAACGAAGCCTATGCTTCCATGGAAGCCGGCAGCAATATTAAACCGGCCATTGTGCCGTAGTAGCAATATGCATCGGAAATCCGCGGTAAGGGTATAAGATTCTAATTAAAAGTTACCAGCTATCACCCCGGTCTATGATTTTACAGGGAGAGGGTCTATTGAACACTTTGGCGGCGAAGCGCGAGAAAGGTCTTATTGTAACCTTCAATTACCCTTCGGAAGTGGAACCCGGAGACAGACAGACTTATCGATAAGGGGAAGTGGCGCGGACGCTTTAGAAGAGTCGAAATGAGGAGCCTCCAGAAATACCTTCTCCCTTTATTCGTGATACCTAAGAACCAGATTGATTTAAGAAAACCGACGATATGAGAGAACCGCAGCTGTGATATACCGGCGGTCTTTCGGGGTTTGTATTCCTTAAGGAAGGCAACGACCCGCTCATAATAAAAGCGCGGCGAGTAAATTGTATCCAGGACATTTTTATAGCCCTTGATGAGTGTTTCGTATTTCATCCTGGGAATAAAGTTAATAGAAAAGTCCGTATTATCGCCGGACATGTCTTTAATCAAGCGGTTTTCGTTCTTGAGCCGCTTGTAGAGTTTTGTCCCGGTGGGGGCATTGAGCAAGCCGACCATCGCCGTAACGATGCCGGTCTTTTGAATAAAGTGTATTTGTTTACTGAAAATAGTGGCCGGGTCGCTATCAAAGCCGAGAATAAAGCCTCCCTGCACCTCAAAACCGTGGTTTTGTATTTTCTTCACCGCAGCGGCCAGGTCCCGGTTCCTGTTTTGCAGCTTGTTGCATTCCACCAGGCTGTCTTCATTCGGCGTTTCGATGCCGATAAAGACGCGGTTAAAACCCGCTTCAGTCATCAGCTCCATTAAGTTATCGTCATCAGCGAGATTAATGGATGCTTCGGTGAAAAACGTGAAAGGGTTCTTTTTCTGCTTGGACCATTCAATCATCGCCGGCAAGGTCTCGGCTTTTAATTTCTTTTTATTGCCGATGAAATTGTCGTCGACGATGAATAAGCTGCCCCGCCAGCCGTGGCGGTACAGCGCCTCCAGCTCATCCACCATTTGCTGGCTACCTTTAGTCCTAGGTTTATGGCCGTTGAGCACGATGATATCGCAAAAGTCGCAGTCGAAAGGGCAGCCCCGTGAATATTGGAGACTCATAGCAGAGTAATTTTTCATATTGATGAGGGACCACAGCGGGATGGGAGTCTGGACTAAGTCCGGGCGTTCATCAGACGAGTAGATGTGTTGGGGGCACCCTTGAGCCAGGTCTGCTAAAAAGCGCGGAAGTGTCACTTCAGCTTCACCCAGCACAAAATGGTCAACTCCGGCGAATTCTTCATATCCGGTCGTGAAAACTGGACCGCCGGCTACCACTTTGGTATTTAGCCCTCTACACCGGGCTATAATTTCCTTGGCCGAGTCCTTCTGCACAACCATGGAACTGATGAAAACGTAGTCAGCCCACTTAATATTTTCATCGCTCAACGCGTTAACATTCAGGTCTACCACTCTCTTCTCCCATTCAGCGGGAAGCATGGCGGCCACCGTGAGCAGTCCCAGAGGCGGGAAGGAGGCCTTCTTGGACAAGAACTTCAACGCGTGTCTGAAGCTCCAGAAGGTATCAGGGTATCGAGGATAGACAAGAAGTATTTTAATATTACTTCTCTGTTGAGGCAATATATTCTTTTGTTTTTTCATCGTCGTCAAATGAGTAGCCCGGATAGCTGTCAGGCTAATGAGCTTTATTTATCAGACTTAAGGCTCTGACAGTTTTTTCGTAGTCACCTCTCATGTCAAAGCATACACTGTCTTCAGCATGCTGGATATCTCTAGGGAAACAATTAATTCCCGACATCTTCCTGCTGGACAGTGCTTTGGCCTTTGCTCGTTCTACCCAGATTTTTCTCGTGGCTACCCAGAAATAGTCCCTGTCTTCTTTGTGAACCCAGGCGAAAACGCCCATTTCACCTTGAATATCGGATTTGAATTTATTTAAATTATAAGTGCGCTCATTAGCTTTAGAGTAATGGCAGCCGATGTCTCCGGCTAGTTTTTTAATAAAGTCTTCATCCTGTTGGCCGAATTCCATGGTCCGTCTTGGCTGTTTGGCTATCATAGATGACTCCTTTCCGGTAAGACCTGATTGTCTTGGATATGCACGGGCCGGTTAATCTCCAGCCCGAGCATATTTCGTTGATGAGAGTAAATTTATCTGCTTACTCTAACTTTTCGGTAGCAATCACTGCAATAGACCGGTCTGCCCTGGCGGGGTTCGAAGGGAACCGAAGTTGCCTTGCCGCAATCGGAGCACACAGCCGGGAACATTTGCCGTGCGGGCGTATAGCTGTCGCTGCTGTGTCCATAGCTGTTACCGCTGTTGCCGTAGCGTTCTGATTTCCTGGC
This sequence comes from Dehalococcoidales bacterium, assembly GCA_050014355.1. Classification (GTDB taxonomy): domain Bacteria; phylum Chloroflexota; class Dehalococcoidia; order Dehalococcoidales; family RBG-16-60-22; genus Fen-1077. The sequence continues at coordinate 2,697 of JBEKDL010000013.1, forward strand.
CTGACGGCATTCCGGGCAGCGTTTGGGCTCGTTGGTGTAGCCTCTCGACTGGAACTGCTCCTGTTCGTCAGCGCTAAAGGTAAAGGAATTATTGCAATCGGAACAGGTGAGGGTCTTGTCCTGAAAACTCATTGGATGGCCTCCTCTCTTAGTAATTTAGTTAGAGCTCGGGTCATCCAATACTTGATGTAAATCTAGGGGATTTCAAGAAGTCTGTTTTAACCTAAACTGGAACTATATAAAAATTATACCTTAAAATAAATCTTTTTGCAAATACGCGGAGAGAAGCCGGGGTAAAATCGATGAATCCGATACATATTCCAAACAGGCCTGCCCCGTTAAACAATCCCTGGTTTGATTGGTCAATTATTAAAGTGATAACATTTATCAGGCGATGATTTAAATAATCAGGTATACTATAAGCAAATATTATTGGATAATGACTGATGCCTGCATCTTTGAAACCGGCCTACCTTGAAAAAGTGGACGAGCGAGGCGATATCCGGGTCTGGATTGTGGATGGAGCCTATATTCGTAGCCACATTGATGAAGAATTCACCAACTTCGGCCAACACTACCGGTTCCTTTATATTCCCCTCAAGGAGTTCTGGATTGACCGTGAAGCCGAGCACGATGAGAGGCAGTTTTTCATCGACCACCTGCTCGTGGAGCACCGGCTCATGGCCAAAGGTATGCCTTATGAAAAGGCGTTACCAAGGGCTGACCAGGAAGAGAGAAAGGAGCGACGCCGCGCCGGAGATATTAGCCGCATGACGCGACATGGGCAGACATTACCAGATGGAAAGGATGTCCACGAGCGGCTGTGGAAGAAACTGGAGAACGGCATAAGCGTCTGGGTTGTTAACGGGCGACTCGTACGCAGCGTATTCGATATCGACTTTACCGAAGGTGGCCACGACTATGTTTACGAATTTGTGCCGGAGAATGAGGTCTGGGTTGATGATGCCATTATCGAAGCGGAGCGTAGCTATGTGTTGCTTCATGAACTTCATGAGCGAAATCGCATGGCTAAAGGCTGGCCTTACAGTAAGGCGCACGCCGAGTCAAGTCGCTTAGAGTATCACTGCCGCCATTATCCTGATGAGCTACACGATAAGCTTGTTGATGAGGGCTGGGCATAACACTTACCAATCAATCTCAAGATACTTGACTACGAGACCTTACCGGCGGTGTTCTGTTAACTTTCCACTTCATAAAGCCAGGCCGTTAAGAAATCCTTTTTCAACGTAAATCGGATCCCGTCCAAGTCAATTAATGTCTCAGGTTTGTGATATAATATGTTATGTTAAAAACTTTAGGGGTAAATAGAGATGATTTCACCACAGAAAAATATTGAGCAGAAACCATTGAATTTAAAAACAATTTCCTGGGGTGACCTGACCTGGGACGACTTTGTACAGCCAACAGAAGATGCGAAAAAGTATTTGGCAGAACATTATGATTTCAATCCTATGGACATTGATGATTGCTTCAGCCGCAGGCAACTCTCGAAAGTGGATGTATACGATAATTACCTGTTTATAGTTTTTCACCTCCCGGTTTACGACAAGGCAACACGCATAAGTACAATCCAACAATGGTCAGCCTTCGTAGGCGAAAAATATCTTGTTACCCTTCGTCCCGGGACAATTACAGCGCTGGATGATTTACATCGGGAATGTGAGTTTAACGAAGAAGCCAGGAAAGAGTATTTTAGCCAGGGTTCTGGTTACCTACTGTACCAGATACTCGACCGGGCCGTGGACGCCTACATCCCGGTCTTGGACAAGATTTTAGAGCTCATGGAAGATATTGAAGACAACGTCTTTAATGAAGAAACCGAAGCAGCTAAGGATATCAGCTTCCTGCGGAGGGACATCGTAACCCAGCGACGTGTAATGTTCCCTACGCGAGTTCTTTTAACGGAGCTAGAAAACAGGCTGAGACGCTTTACCAAAATAGATCTAACCGTCTATTATGGTGATCTCATGGATCACATGAATAGTATCTGTGATACTTTGGACGAATGTAAAGAAATCATCGAAGTATACAAGGATGCAGACTTTATTCTCAGTGAATATCGGGCTAACCGCACCATACGCACTCTGGTGGTTATAGCTACTGTCGCGCTACCATTTTTGATTGTTACCGGTCTTTATAGTATGAATGTGCCCTTACCCGGAGGGATAGAAAAAGGAAGTCCCCAAACCTTTATTTTACTACTGGTAATTATTTTAGTGATAATCGGGGCTTTATTATCGTTCTTCCGCCGCAAGCATTTAATATAAATCCGTAAAGATCCGTAAAGCTTCAAAAACTTGAGCCGACCTCGTAGTGACCGTGTAATCAGAACTTGTTTACAACCTCTAGAGTCCTTGAGACCATTTAACTCCGCAATGATATACTCCTAAAAATTGATTGACTTAGTCCGATATTATCCCATCATTGCTGAACAGCCCCAAACCGCCGGTAGAACCATTTTTTTACAATTTCTACTAACATCAGGTAAACGATAATAAAAACGACGAGAATCAGCAGGAAATTTACCGGCAATGACACAAAGCTGAAAAAGTCACCCAGAATAGTGAAAGGCAGTATCAAAGCAAGGACAAGAATTATTACTATGTTAATCACCAGGAGCTTGCTTGGCTTACTACGATAGAAAGGTATTTTCCTGGTCCTGATGGCAAATATCACCAGTGTCTGCGTGAACAATGATTCAATGAACCAGGCAGTCTGGAACAGGGGCGCCGAGGCCTTAAAGATAAAGAGCAGGACAAAAAAGGTCAGAAAGTCGAAGATAGAGCTGATAGGCCCGAAGGAAATCATGAAGTTTCTGATAAAAGACGTGTTCATTCTTTGAGGTTTCTCAATATATTCCGGGTCAACATTATCTGTCGGTATTGAAAGCTGCGCGAAGGAATACAGGAGGTTGTTTAATAGTATTTGTATCGGCAACATGGGCAGAAATGACAAAAACAGTGAGGCCACCGCCGCGCTGAACATATTGCCGAAATTGGAGCTGATAGCCATCATGATATACTTCATGGTATTCCCGAAGGTCTTTCTACCTTCGATGACACCATCCCGGATTACTTTCAGGTCGTTGCTTAAGAGTATGATTTCAGCGGATTCCTTGGCGATATCCACAGCGTTGACCACTGAAATGCCTACGTCGGACACCTTCATAGAAGGTGTGTCGTTAATACCATCGCCGATATACCCGACGACATGCCGGTTAGCTTTCAGGGCGTTTATTATCCGGCTCTTCTGCGACGGGGTGACCCTGGTGAAGATATCTGCCCTTTCTACAACTCTGGCAAGAACAGTATCATCCATGGCTTCGATTTCACTACTGCGTACGATATTGGTGGCTTCAATCTCGATGGTACGCACGATACGTCCATCACCCGTCTGGTCGTATCTCTTGCCACGGCGAAATTGCGATACTTGAAAGCCTAGCTGCTGGCTTATCTTGCTGGCGACAATCTCATTATCGCCAGTCAGAACCTTGAGTTTCACGCCGGCCTGTCTCAATAACTCAATAGATTCTCCGGCGGTTGCCTTGAGCGGGTCCATAAAAGCGATGAAGCCAAGGAAGACCATGTCGTTTTCATCCGCTACGGAATAGGCAGGCTTGCTTTCCATTCTCCGGTAAGATACGCCCAGTACCCGAAATCCCTGGGAGCTTAATTCACGGTATTCCCGCTCTATTTTGCTTCTGGTCTCACTTGTCAGGTCATTTTCCTTACCATCAAACTCGTAGCGGGAAATAACTCCGGCGATTTCTTCTGGAGCTCCTTTAGTGATGAGAAGCGGTACCTGATTCTCACCGACGACTACGGAGAGTCGTTTCCGAATAAAATCAAACGGGATTTCATCAATCTTCTGGTATTGATCGGGATTAACCTCCCTGTATTTCAATATAGCCTCATCGAGCGGGCTTTTTATCCCGGTCTGGTAATGGCTATTAAGAAACGAGTATAAAAAAACCTTGTCCGAATCCTTACCTTCTATGTCTACATGCAGAATGACCGTGACCCTGTTCTCGGTCAGGGTGCCCGTTTTATCAGCGCACAAGACATCCATGCTGCCGAAATTCTGAATCGATGCCAGACGCTTGACAATAACGCCTCGCTTTGACATGCTGGTTGCGCCCCTGGCAAGGTTTATAGAGAGAATCATCGGCAACAAGCCCGGAGTAAGTCCCACGGCCAGAGCTACAGCAAAAAGTACCGACTCTAATGGTCCCCGTTTAAACAAAGTGTTGATAAGGAATACAAATATCACGAGGACAAAGGTTACCTGCATGATGAGATAACCGAATCTTCTTAGTCCCCTTTCAAACTCGGTTGCAGGCTTTCTTTCGAAGCTCTTCCCGACAATCTCGCCATACTGGGTGGAGCTGCCGGTCTTGACGACAATTGCCGTCCCGGTACCATTAGTGATAGATGTCCCCATGAAGAGGTAGTTATTCCATTTACCGGTATCCGTAACGTCAGCGTCTCTAAGTGGTTCGGAGCTTTTTTCTGCCGGGAATGATTCTCCGGTTAAAGCGGATTGGTCTGCGAAGAAATCCTTGGCGCTGATAACCCTGGCGTCCGCCGGAACGATATCCCCGACGGAAAGTAAGATGATATCGCCGGGGACAAGTTGTGAGACTTCGATTTCCTGCTTTTCGCCGTTTCTAAGCGTCGAAGCTGTGGTGGCTACTCTCTTTTTTAACTCCTCGGCTGCCCGTTCCGCCCGGTACTCCTGGGTGAAATCAAGAATCACGCTCACTAAAACAATCGCTAAAATAATGATTGTATTGGAGATGTCTCCCAAGACGCCCGAGAGAATAGCCGCAATGATTAAAATAATAGTGACAGGACTTCTAAAGTGCGAAAGAAATTCAATAACAATTGAGGTTTTTTGCTTTCTGGTGATTTCATTAGAACCGTAAGTTGCCAGGCGGTTTTCCGCCTCTTCCGTCGTAAGCCCCGATGGAGATGTTCCAAGACGAGTCATAAAATCGCCGGAAGACAGGGATAAAATCTCATCGGTGCTTATTTGGTCTGGAACGCCCATTAGCTTTTTTGTATTATTGCGCTTTGCCATTGCGTCAACTTTCGTTTTGTCAGGATTAAAACGCTTTAGCAGTTCTTTACTTTTTAATAGTTTACTCCACTACCATAACGGAGACAACTGCGTTTAATGGTCAATAAGTAAAAAGGTTGGGGAGTAAAGTATTCGGCCAAGATGCGCCCAGATATTACACGGAAATTCGAGGCTGAATAATCTGATTGATGCGGAGGCCGCTTGCCTCCTTTTCACTATTGATTATTGATAGGAGGTTACTCTAAGTCGATGCTTTCTGGGAGGTGGACGCCTATCACGGCGATGAGAAGATAGATATGGCCGGAGTAATAGGCAGCTTTACCCAACCAAAAGAGCAGGCTGTCAATAGAAGCCTGGGATAAAAAGAAAATTCCCAGGGTAAAAAACACCAGTCCGAGGGAATACCAGTAAAGATAATCATAACGTAATTTTAAGAACAATTTAAGATAAATTAGAGAACCGGTTAGAAAAAGGACGAAACTTATGCCACGGACAACATCTCGAATTGCAGGGTGCATATAAAATGAAGGAGTCACTCCGCGAAATGCCAGCAGGACAATAAGCGCGACGGCCGCGAGCACTCCGGCATAGCCGAAAAAGATCGCCGCCAGTCCTGGTCTTAATCTGGAGACGGTGGCATCCTTTCTGGTATTGCCTATTATTGCACCTGAAAAATGCAGTACTGCGGCCAGCAGAATGGCGATATCATTAGTAGTGATAGGAATGTCTAGTCCATTGACAGGCAGCCACCATCGCGTCAGATTTCCTGCCCCGAAGGCCAGTGTGCCGAAGCCCAGCCAGACCAACGATTTAATTCCTGAAGATACATATTTCCTACCGGCGATGACGACTATGAATAGCGCCAAGGTGGAAATAAATGCTGTATCGAGTATCGATGAGGGTATATTGATTCTGAAATCTTCGGCAATATCCAGGATATTCAGACCAAGAAATACTATGCCAGCGCCAGCGAAAACTACTACCGCTGCGATTCCGAATCGTTTAGACATCAGCATACTTTTTTACAAATCGCGCCTTATCGAAAATCCGGACTCTTCCTTAGCCTGCCCGCGGTCAAGCGTTTTCCTGATACGGTTTGCTGTTCCTACCGGTTGAAAGCCCGTAGAAAAACCAGACGATGCTGCCAATCCTGACCAGGATATTGGAAATGAGAAGAAACAAACGTGATAAGTATTTCCCGGTTCTTCTTATCGCCTTATACGTTGAAGACCTGAAAATGGAGACAGTTACGGTAGTAATAAATAACCACAATCCAAAAACAGCACTGACAAGCCGGCTGCAAGGTGAATTGAAGAGGAATGTTTTATCGCCTTTTTTTAAGGCGGTAACTCTCCCGATGACATTTTCAGCCGGGACAAGCTTGGAATAATAAGTGGCATCTCCCTTTTCCTTGAAGTAAATGCCCCCACAAGTATTTTGCTTTTTTAAAATGCGGTGAACAACGATATTGTCACCATATCTGAACGCTACAATATCGCCTATTGATATGCGTCCGGTATCCGTCCTCGCGACAAGCACCTGGTCTCCAGAGCGGATGAGTGGTGACATGCTACCCGTCAGGACAGGCAGCCATTGCTGGCCGCTTTTCTCCAGCAATTCTGCCCACATCGCGTTGGCTTGAGGCCTTTTAAGCAACTTATCCACCTATAACGCCGAAAATCTGCGTTAACTTCATTACCACCACTGACCAAAATTTCATCTCCACCCATCTCCCCTTTTGGTAATAGGACGTTAAACATGCGCCTGGACGGCCTGGTGCCCGAATCAGACCGTCCAGCAATTACGATTTATTTTGGTTTCAGTATTGTATGTTATCCGTCACAGCAAACGCCGAAAGAAGGGTGGGCCCAATTGGCAAGCCAGGATTTGTTGTTATTTCCACCACCCCCTCCACCTCCACCATCGGGGCTGCCGTAGCCGCCCAGGGCTCCTGCTTCCAGTGTTTCCGACTTGATTTCTGGTCCTAGATAAGGTTCTTTTGGCATTTTATACCTCCTATGGCCCTACTTAATTGGTAGCGTGTCCTCGCCTGCCGGCAGGCGCTCGGACTAACACCTCCGGCATTCCCTGACTCGAGATACGCTATACCGGTACATCTCTGGCAATACGTTTTTAACTCACATTTATTACAGGTTGAGAGGTCAGAGCGTGTCATCAACCTCAAGTACTGTAATTCAGTCCGCGGTTGCACGCGCCAGATAGATTCAAAGTTTGATTTTCTTAAATTGCCGAGTTTAAGCGGGAACATGACGCATGGGAAAACGTCCCCGTGAGGAGAAATCGAGCACATAGCTTTGCCCGCTTTACATAGTCCTGGCCCTCCGCACTCTTCAAGATGCGGACTTACCCTCCACCAGCCACAATCTTCGGTGACTTCCTCATTGGGCTCATACTGTAAAGGAAATTCCTGGCCAGTCTTGGTAGGTCCCATGCCCATGTTAAGGCGGAATATAGCACCCAAACTTTTCACCAGGGCTTCTATCTGTTCCAGTTCGGCCAGATTACATTTCATTACCAATGTCTGCACGGTAGGGACCAGCCCGGTAGCGGTGAGCATTCTTATGCCGGCGATTGTCTTTTCAAAAGAGCCAAGTACACCGGTCACAGATTCGTGTGTAGCAGCCGTCGCCCCGTAAAGGCTTAACCCCAGAGAAAACGGTTTTAGCTCGGCTAGAGCTTGGCAGGTGGCATGGGTCAGCATCGTACCGTTGGTCAGAAAACCCGGCATGAACCCGTTTCGGCGGGCATAAAAGGCGATGTCCAGCAAATCCGGCCGGAGCGCTATCTCGCCGCCGGTGAACAGCAGGTACATGGTGCCGGCAGCCTTTAGCTGATCGATTACATCTTTCCATTCAACCGTTGTCAATTCGTCGTTCTCAATACGGTCGACATAACAGTGGACGCAGTGTAGATTACAGCGGTAGGTAAGCTCCAGCACCGCCTGCACAGGTATGTTGAGCCGAGAGCACGTAGCGACGACTTCCTGTAACAAGGGACGCCTTGTTTTTACCGCCGTTTCAATCATTGTGTTTATGCCTCGAGCCGGTTCAGGAGACCGATTTCTAAAAGCTGGTCGATAGTCGCCCTGACATCAACATTCGCCTGGTCAGAATCTACCTCGTAACGCTCGCAGATTTTGCCGGTAATGTCGTCGACGCTGCAGGTGCCGTCGCACATCTCCCATATATAAGCAGCCGTTTTGTTGAGCACATGCGTGGAAAGGCCATTATCTTTAATGACCACAGTCTCGCTACCAATCTGGCGACTTATCAAATCCTGGGCCTTCATCATCCGATTATTCATATTTCTTATACCTCTTTTCCAGCATGACCTCTGTGTCCTCTACAGCTCGCCATAGTGACTGCCTATCAAGTGTAAACTCCAGCTCGAAGAAAGGAGTCAGGCCAGTGACCACGTCACTGAACTCGGCTATCAGGGCATAGACAGCCCGCTTGTCCTTCTGTCCAATGTAGGCGGGGGTTATTACCTGGCGCATGAAACGCAGGAAAGCCTCGGTCCGGTCAAGTTCGCGTACGGCTGTCCTTTTGCTTTGCTTGAGTAAAAATATACAGGCGAGGGGCGCCCCGGCCTTGATACGCCTGGGGAGTCCGCCGAGCATAGGGACACCCTCCACACTAAGTCTGCAATCATCGCCCGGCAGCCTGGAGACCAGTACTATTTCGTCGTTAATTACCTGGCCATAGCAATCACCGCAGAGTCGGCCCACAGTGGTTTTACCTGCTTCTGATGGTCCGGCGAAAAGCATTGCCCGGCCATGGCGGATGATTCCACAGGAATGTACTAGGAAGGCCGGGGGGTTGCCATTGTACCTGACTTTACAGGCTGTGTAGTAACCCAGCGAAAGAAGCCGGTTCAGGTGGTTGATTCGCAGGTCAGGATTGGCCAGATTTTTTTCACCGGATATTTTTATGGTGCCACGGGCAAGGTCATAAGTGCCGGATATGATGTTACTGGTTGTCCGGAAGTTGTTTTCCCCATGGATGAACCTTGTTTCCGATAGTGCTTCCTCCAGTTCGTCAGCCTTCAACTGGTCGACTCCGCTAAGTTCTACGGAAACATCGACGGGCCCCTCGGTCAAGAAGTCGAGGTAATGCTGCCGCAATCTTGCCAGCATATTAGTATCCTGGCACTTGATAGCACAGCAAATACTCCCTATCTGGAGCTGCATTGAGCTTTTTGAGGAAGAAATTTCCTGCTTTTCCGGGGTTTCTATTTGCATACGTTTTAAGATTACCTCTACAAAAAGAGTAACTTATTACAGATTTACTTCATCATATCTTCCCAAAGGTTACACTTGACTTGTTATTATTATGGTGTAAAAACAGTTAGAAGTGAGTAGGAATTATCATGATTTACGGCAAACTGCTTGGGGTAATATTGTATGCGGGGGTGTAAGATTATTTAAGGGAGCTAATCAAAGCCTAAGAGGTACCGTTTATAAGTGTGTAAATGTCAGGCAACGGCGAGCAACTCCTCCCGTTTGATTTCTGTTCCTTCAAGTACTTCTCCGACACCAAATCCCAGGTAGACTTGCATCAACTTCTCCGGGGCGTCCAGCTTCCGAAATCTTTGCTCCGCCAGCCCGATAAGCTTTTAGAAGCTATGGAAGCGATCGTACCGTTGATGATAAAGATGGGGGTAGGCGCAGCGCAAATGAACGGCAAACCACTCATCTTCATGCCTTTGCGAAAAGGGGCCGACGGCTTTTTTTCCGATGGAAGAAATACTTCAAAATATATGGCTCCGTTCTATGCAAAGACGTCCAGCGGAAATACTTCGGTAAGGCATGGAACCTGGTTGATGATGAAATGACAGAGGAATTCCTGGGGATAACACGCGGCTGCACTATCATGCAGACTGCGGCATGGGCTACCGGCATTATTCTGGAAGAACTGGAGAAAATAAAGTAAGTCCTGTTTGCACCCCGATAAATGTTGCCTTATAAAAGCGCCTTACCCACCACCATAAACTATGGTCGGGGCGGGCAGATTTGAACTGCCGACCTTCTGAACCCCATTCAGACGCGCTAACCAAGCTGCGCTACGCCCCGAAAGAAAGTAAAAACTTAAAAGTCAAAGTTCAAAACTACAACTTAAAAGCAAAAACTAGAAACAGCCTGAATAATTCTAGGTTACACGGGTGTGATTGTCAAACCAAATTGATATTGACAAATGTATGTAGTAAGACTAAAGTGGGTAATTAATAATATAAGTAAACATAACCATGCAAAATATTAACGACAAAAATGGCTTTTATGACATTGTTATCTCAATAAAGCCGATTTACGTTGACCTGATTCTTGATGGAGAGAAAAAATACGAATTCAGAAAACATAATTTTACAAAACCTATAGATAAAGTCTTGATATATTCAACTAAACCAATAGGTAAAATAGTAGGATACTTCACGGTCGATAAATTAATCAAAAATACACCCTCAAAAATCTGGGCAAAATGTCATGAATTCTCTGGAATCTCTGAAAGAGATTTTATTGAATATTTTAAGGGTTCTAAGACTGCCTATGCAATCCAAATTAAAAATGTTTGTAAATTATTGTACCCCATATTTCCAAATGATGTGATGAAAGGATTTAAAGCTCCACGCTCTTTTCTATACATTGATAGGAAGGTAAATCATGAAATGTTTCGCAATATGGTATAAGCCAAAATCTGAAACTCAACCTGCCAAAAAATTGGAGGTGGAATTACATCTTAATTTATGGCAGTTCAATTCAAATAATAAATTTAATACGAGCTATTATTTAGATATCGGCTTGAAATTAAATAACATTAAAGATACTAAACCTGATAGACTACAAATATATCTACCCTTTAAGGTAAAAAAGGGTGAAATAATTGACATCGGTAATAGATTGCGCGACGAACATTTGGTCGCAGCTATTTTTAATGAGAACTATAGCGTACAAGTGAAACATCAAAGCGACTTTATTACACTCCTAGATAATCATAATATAATCTTCAATATTCACGAATTAAAGGATAGTATAGAAATTGACGATAGTAAATATGATGGTTCATTGATAAAAATAAATGTAATTCCACCTGAGAATGATTTGCCACTGTACTATCGAATAAGGGTAATGTCAAATGAGCTTAAGAGTTTATATCATCAATACAAGCCCATTAATTCTTGGTTAGATCATTATTATACTATAACGGAATTAGTTGATTTCCGTATTAACGAAGGCAGAGTTTTAGGAAGTGATTTATCAAGAGATATGCAAAAAGAAGGCATAATTGATTTTAAAAGTATTGATTTCTTCAATATGGCAGAATATAGTTATGATTATGTTTCTTCAAATCAACCACTTCACAGAAGCAGAATGCTCGAAAAGGATGTTTGGGATTCATATGCTGACAACTCTTGTAATTGTGAAAATATTATTGCTTATCAATTAAAGTGGGAAAGGCAAGAAGATAAACCTCTCCTTTGAATGAATGCTTTTCTCAAATACAAATTTTTAAAGGATAAAATATTACTTGCGATTCGATTTGTATTAATTCTTATCGGAATAGGTATTATTGGTGGCCTCTTGGCTTCATTAATGATACATTAATTGACTTTTTAAAGAAATTAATGGGTTTTTTATTGATAATTGGCAGTTCAATGATTATAATATGCTTAAGGTTACTCCAATTTAAGGAGGAACCGTAAATGAAATCTTCAATTTTCGAGCTACCTACGGTCTCTCCAGAGAATTACTCCAATTTGCAGTCTTTTTTTAAAGAATTGTTTGTCGTAATTAGATCATCACAAGTCTGGTATCCCGAAATCTTAAACTGGTATTCTTTTAAATTTTCGCCGGGCCTAAATAATGGTTCACGTAAAATCGTATTTTTTGCAATCAATAATGAAATTGCTGGCACTGCACTCCTTAAGAATATAGATCAAGAAAAGAAAATTTGTACGTTCTTTGTGAAGAACCAATATAGGAATAATGGAATAGGAAAAAGCTTATTCGGTAAATGTTTAGAAATACTAGATACTGATAAACCCGTGATAACAGTTCCTGCCGAAAGATTGCCTCAATTCTCCAGGATTTTCAAATATTACGACTTTAAATTAGAACAGGTTGTTGATAATTACTACAGAAGTAAATCACAAGAATATGTCTTTAATGGAAACTTAGAATTAAAAATCACTTCTGGCTATGAAAACATAATCTTGGAATGCGGTCAATTCTTACAGGAACCTGTAAGTGTTCTAAGTAACCTAATATAGAATTCTAAGTCCATCAACACATATAAAATATGATATCTGTCCTTCCCCCCTCTCCCTTGCCCTCCTCTACTTATTCATACTATAATTATTCAGTTTCTGCTTTTCATTACAGCTTAGGATTTAAATATTCATATTTCCCCGCAGGAGGAGCCTATGCTTAGCTGCTACCGCATCCTCGACCTGACGACCGAAAAAGCCTTTATCTGCGGCCGCGCGCTTTCGGACTTCGGCGCCGAGGTCATCAAGATTGAAAAGCCCGGCGGTGACCCTGCCCGCTTTAAAGGGCTTTTCCCCCTCGATATCCCCGACCCGGATAAAAATCTCACCTGGCTGGCCTTTAACGCCAACAAGAAAAGCGTCACGCTGGATATCACGACCGCTCAAGGCAAAGAGATATTCAAAAATCTCGTCAAGACTGCCGACGCCGTCCTGGAATCTTACGCGCCCGGCTACCTGGACAGCCTGGGACTCGGCTATAACGATTTAAGTGAAATCAATCCCGTCATCGTGCTGACCTCCATCACCGGCTTCGGGCAAGAAGGCCCGTACCGCCATTATAAAGACCCGGAAATCGTCGTGCGGGCGCTGGGCGGGCTGGTCTATACCTCCGGCTACGATGACCGCCCCCCGCTGACCGTCAGCTACGAGCACACCCATACCCTCGGCGCGATGAATGGCGCCGCCGGCACGATGATTGCCCTGATGCACCGCGTCCACACGGGCAAAGGCCAGCACGTTGATTGCTCTACCCAGCAGGCGCTGGATATCGTCTGCTCGGCGGAAATGGAGGGCCCTTACGCCTTCTTCGGCCAGGTGGTAACGCGGCACGGTCGCGCGCGGGCAGCCGTCACGCTCAAGGACGGCTCCACCTTTTATAACCCCCTGCTCTGGGACTGCAAAGACGGCTATATTGCCCTGAACCTCCTCCTCAACCCCACCGCCGCTAAAAACAACCAGGGCATGATGGAATACATCAAGAAAGACGGCATCGATATCGGCTTTCTGGAAGGCTGGGCGTGGGATAAAAAGGGCTGGGAGGACATGACCCGGGAGCAGGCCGAAAAGCTCCTGGAAACGCTGGGCAAGTTCTTCATGAACCACACCAAGAGCGAGCTGCTCAAACTGGCGACGGAAAACCGCTTCCAGCTGGGGCCCTGCAATAATGCCGCCGATATCCTCGATTATCCCCAGCTTAAAGCGAGGAAGTTCTGGAAAGAAATCGAGCACCCGGAGCTGGGCCGTAGCCTCAAGTACCCCGGCGGCGCGGTAACGACCACCTACGGATACGTCGGCGTAAAGCACCGCGCTCCCCGCATCGGCGAACATAATAGCGAGATTTACAGGGAGCTTGGTGTCTCACCGGAGGAGCAAAAAAACTTGAAAAAAGAAGGAGTGATATAAGGTATGTCATTCTGAGGAGTCCCGATTAAATCGGGACGACGTGAGAATCCGTCTAAGTCCAAAATAGATTTTCACGGCGCTTCGCGCCTCAGAACGACCCAATGTACACGGAGGAAAATATGACGAGACCCTTTGAAGGCGTGAAGATAGTCCAGCTTTGCTGGGCCGGTGTGGGCGTATACACCTGCAACTACCTTAGCCATTATGGCGCCACGACGATACGCGTGGAGACCTCAACCCGCCCCGACCCCGTGCGCCTTTTTGCCCCGTTTGCGCCGACCAACCAGCCCGGCGAGCCGGTGGGACTGGAACGCAGCGCCTTCTATTCCATCACCCACACCGCCCCGGAAATGGACATCGCGCTGAACTTCAAGCACCCCGAGGCTATAGAAATCTTCAAAAAGCTGGTGGCCTGGGCGGATATCGTCGCCGAAGGCTTCCCCGCCGGCGTCATGGACAAGCTGGGTCTCGATTACGAAGGCTTGAAGAAAGTTAATCCGCAAATTATCATGTTCCGCACCTGCGGCTACGGGCATACCGGCCCCATGGCCGACCAGCCTGGCTTCGGCAGCATACTGACTGCCGTCACCATGATGGACAACATCGTCGGCTGGCCGGACCGGCCTCCGGTGCCCCCTTCCACCTACTATACCGACCAGCTTTCGCCGATGTACGCCTCGCTGGCCATCATGGCGGCGCTCGATTACCACCGCCGTACCGGTAAAGGACAATACATCGACCACGCGCAGGTAGAGACAGGACTGAACTATATGACCCCCCTCATCCTCGATTACCAGGTCAACCACCGGGAGCTGGCGCTGAAAGGCAATAAAAGCGATTACGCCGCGCCCCACGGCATCTACCGTTGCCAGGGCAACGACCGGTGGGTGGCCATCGCAGTTATGACCGACGAGGAGTGGCAAAGCTTTGTTAAAGTTATCGGGAGCCCGGCCTGGGCTAAAGTAAAAAAATATGCCGCGGCGGCCGGACGCGTTAAAGACAGCGACGAGCTCGACCGTCTCGTGGAAGAATGGACGGTAAACTATCCGCCGGAAGCGGTGGAAGAAATGCTCCAGCAGGCGGGCGTGGGGGCGGGGGTAGTCGCCAGCGCTAAGGACATCGATGAAGACCCGCAGATGAACTACTACAATTTCTACCGGGAGTTCGAGCACCCTTACGTGGGCAAGCTGCGCTATTACCACCCCGCCGCCATCAAGCTATCGGCCGTGGAGACCGCCATGAAGCGCCCCGTCCTTCTCGGCGAGCACAACGAGCATATCTGCACGAATATACTCGGCATGCCCCGGGAAGAGTACGAGAGACTACGCCAAAAAGGTATCTTCGAGTAGAGGTTCATTTGTCATTGCGAGGGCGAAGCCCGTGGCAATCTCTATCATTTGCCCTGAATACATCATGGAGATTGCCACGCCTTCCCTTCGGGAATGGCTCGCAATGACGGTAAAACGGCTTATGTACGATGCGGTAGTTATCGGCGGCGGACCGGCGGGCAACCGGGTCGCCTGTCTCCTGGCGGCAAAAGGCCACCGTGTCGCGGTCCTGGAGCGCCAGGCCGTCCCCCCGGAAAAATGCTGCACGGGCATCATCGGCCGGGAATGCGCCGAAACCTTCGATATCAAGGACAATGTCATCCTGCGCCGGGTCAGCAGCGCCAGCCTGATTTCACCCTCGGGAAACCGGCTCTATCTGCACCGCGATGAGACCCAGGCAGTTGTCCTCGACCGCGCCGCCTTCGACGCATCGATGAGAGAGCGGGCGCAGCGCGCCGGGGCGGAATACCATCCAGGCAGCCGGGTAACGAATGTCAAGATAGAACCCGACCGCGCCACTGTAACTGTTTCGAGTTGCGATAAAGAACATCAAATCCTTTCAAAATCCGTGGTTATCGCCTGCGGCTTCGCGCCCGGGCTGCTCGGGCGGCTGGGGCTGGGCAGGTTCCGGGACTTTACTTATGGTGCCCAGGCGGAAGTAGTAACCCCTGGCAGCGACGAGGTGGAAGTGTATTTCGGGAACACGGCGCCGGGTTTTTTCGCCTGGTTGGTGCCGGTGACGCCTTCTCTGGCAAGGGCGGGACTGCTATCACGGGGAAAGCCCGGCGAATATCTCCGGAAATGGCTGGAATATCTGAAATCAAATGGTAAAATAGCTTCAACCGATATTAAAATACGATATGGCGCCATCCCTCTCAAGCCGCTGTCCCGTACCTTCGGCGAGCGGATACTGGTTGTGGGCGATGCGGCCGGGCAGGTCAAGCCAACGAGCGGCGGCGGCATCTATTACGGCCTGCTGTGCGCCGATATCGCCGCCGAAACCCTGCATGGCGCGCTGGTTGATGACGACCTTTCAGAAAAAAGGCTGGCGCGATATGAAAAAGCCTGGCGCCGGAAAATCGGGCGCGAGCTGCGCACCGGCTACTGGGCCAGAAAACTGTTCGAGCGCATGAGCTACCGGCAAATCGACCGACTTTTTGAGATACTCAAGTCCGGCGGCATCGATGAAGCCCTGCTCAAATCCGAAGACCTTTCCTTCGACTGGCACAGTCGGACGATAAGACAGCTCCTGAAATACCAGATAGTGACCAGGACTTTGAAAATCGCCAGGCTGCCCTTCGGCGCTGGGCCACGTTGACCGGCCGTACAGTTAACGTTAGAATTGAGTATATTGTTTGCGAAGGAGATAGATGGTAAATAGTCAAGAGCGGGGTTTGAGTCTCGGTGAAGCCGCCACGCAATACCTGGCGAAATTATCCTCCAAAGAGAAGGATTCAAACCGGGTTGAGGTATATAAATTCGCACGCTGGTGCGGGTGGGAAAACCCTTTTTCCAGGCTGGCCGGACCTGCAGTGGCGAGCTACGCCGAGCAGCTATCCGTCTCGGACACGGATTACGCCCACAGGCTGGAGCTCGTGCGGGCATTCCTCGCTTACGCCAGGAAAGCGGGCTGGAGCCAGACCAACCTGGGAGTTCACCTGAAAACCAAAAAGGGGAAAACCGGGCCGGCAGCAGCTCACCAGCGCAACGCGCCGGAGGTGGTAACCCTGTCCAGGCAGAAATATGATGAGCTTAAAGTTGAGCTGGACGAGCTGAAAAAAAAGAGCCAGAAACTTATGCGGGATATTCAGGTGGCCGCTGCGGATAAAGACTTCCGCGAAAACGCGCCGCTGCACGCCGCCCGCGAAGAGCGCGGCCACGTGGAAGGGCGCATCAAGGAACTGGAAGAAATGTTTAAAGCAGCCACCATCCTCGATGAGAAAAAGGAGTCCGCCGTGAAATCGGGCGTGGGCGATAATATCGTACTTACTGACCTGGCATCCGGCGAAGAATGCCGCTACATGATTGTCGACCCCAGGGAGGTAGACCCCTCCCGGGGTAAAATATCCATCGCGTCCCCTCTGGGCAAGGCGCTGCTCGGGAAACAGGACGGGCAGGAAATCGAGATTAAAGCGCCGGCCGGCAGGCTGCGCTACCGGATTATCCGCATCGAGCGCTAATCCGCATGTGTTATAATATTCATATCGTCACGGGGCCGTAGTTCACTCGGGAGAACGTCGCGTTCGCATCGCGAAGGTAGGGGGTTCGAATCCCCCCGGCTCCATAACCGGCTCGGGTAACCACCACAGGTCGGTCCGCGTTTTGGTTCGCAATGGCTAATCACCAGAGTAGAATAAGGCGCAATGGTCTCGCTTAGCGGGTGAGTTTTAACTCAATTGTCAACACACCTGGTTTTTTTGTCTTCGCCAGTCTGCGACGCGATATTACACGGCACGTTTAGAATTCGCCGGTGCGTATCCGCGAAGCTGAATTCAAATTTAAAAGTTCTGCCTGTTATCACCCTGTTTCCAGATTCCCCTAAGCCAAGGATACAACCCTTAACACGGCCCTAAATTTTTCACACTACCGCTTTGTCTGTTATACTGGCACAGGTAAGCCGTTTGCCGTCCCGGGGCGGAGATATCAAGAATCAAATGAAACCCAGATTGAACATCCGGCGATTTACCCTTATAATCGTCGCGCTTTTTATTATCGCGGGCGTGCTTATCATAGTGCTGGACTGGCATGAGATGCGGCGCGTTATCGGCCAGGCCAGCTGGCCGCTGTTACTGCCGGCTTTCTTTTTTACGGCTACATCGTACACCTGCTTGAGTTTCACTCTGGTCCTGGTGTTCCGGACGTTCGGCATCCGTCTGCCACTGAAAGACCTCATGCAGATAGGCTTCGTATCTAACGCGGTGACCTACCTGATGAACGTCGGAGGGGTCACCGGCGTTTCGCTCCAGTTCATGCTGATGAAAAGGCGCGGCCTGGCTACCGAGGACATCCTCGCACCTTCGCTTTTTCAGCTTTATTTCACCAGTCTGATGCTGGTTGCCCTTCTGCCCATCGGGCTCTTTAACATTCTCGCAAGCCATTCGCTATCACAGGGTGGCAGTCTGGGCATCGGCATCGCGGCTGGCATACTCACATTATTGCTTATCCTGGCTAGTGTGCTCGTTTTTGCCGCGCCGGCCCGTTCCTTGACTTTACGCGGTCTGGGACGATTGGTCCACTTCATTACCCGGCGAGACATGGCACCCGCGCTGGAAGATTTTAATCAGGCGATGACCCGGGGAGTAGCCCTCGTGCGCGGGCGACCTGTGGCGCTCGTCAATCTGCTACTGCTCACCGTTGCCGACTGGGCAAGTACCGTGACCGCATTATGGTTTTGTTTTTACGCGCTGGGGAACCCTGTAAGCATCGGCACGCTTCTGACCGGCTTCAGTCTCGGAATCGCTGCCGGTTTTGTCTCGTTCATTCCTGGGGGACTGGGGGTACAGGAAGGCTCGATGGCGGGTATCTATGCCCTGCTTGGCGTGCCTATCACCAGCGCCGTTCTTGCCGCAATCCTTTTCCGTGTCGTTTACTACTTCCTGCCGTTCTTAGCCTCCCTGGGTTTTTACCGCCGTCTGCTGCGGGAGTCCTGAAGGCGTAAAAGCTAGAGAACCCTGCTGATGGCAAGGCCTACCCTGATAAGGCCGACCGCTCCCCCCTGATAAGCAATGAACCGCTCTTCCCAGGACGGCTCGAATTTTATCTTATACTGCCGCAGTCCCTTCATCGAGACCACCCGGCCGATGCGCTCATAAATCTGATGGACAGCCTTCTCGAGCAACGTGGCTTGGGGATTTTCGCCGACCCCGGCGAGCGGCGCCAGTCCCATATTTAAGTTAAGAAATCCTTCCTGCCGCAATGCTAGCATCAGGCTGGTAAAAAGGTAGTCCGTAACTCCCCAGTGGGTTCCCGGTTGATGGCGCATCATGTCGAACGTAGCTTCGCCAGGCCGGAATGAAGGTACCTCGTTGACCCAGGCTATCAACTGCCCCGCGCTATCCCTGACGCAGCACAGGTTGGTCTCCGCGATATAGCGCCGGCTGAAAACCTCCTGGAAAAATCCGAACTCCCGATGGTGAGGCAGCGTCAGCCATTCGCGTGACACGCGTTCCACTTCGTCGAGCAATTGCGCAGGGTGGGGCGGCTTATAGCGCACGAAGCGATTGCCTTCACCTTCCATTTTTCTTCTTATATAGCGAAAATATTTGCGATTTACCGTCTGCGTTTGAAAATGTTCCAGGTTGACGGTGGCTTCCTCCCCGATTTTCAGGAGCGAAAAACCCGTTTGCCGGTACATCGGTGTCCTATCCGGCACCAGAAAGCTCACCAGCCAGGCGTTAGCGGAGCAAAAGCTAAGAAAATCAGCGGTCGTGCTCTCGATTTCCTCTTCCGGACCTACCGCGTCGCCGAGGCATAAAGCCACTCCGGCGATAGTACGGTAAGATATAAACGTCCGGTGGCTCCTGGAGAAGAAATATGATTTACCCGGTTTGTCTTTGAAATAATCATAGGAGCCCCGCCCGTTCTCTTTGATGGCATTGGTGGCTTCGTTCTGCTCATGTAAAAGCACCACCAGCCGGTTAGCCACCGGGCGGAACAGGCTGTATGCCGCGAAAACACTGGCGACGATTCCTAAAAGATCCAGTGATTCCAGGAACCAGCGGGCGAAACGCGTATGCGCCACGAGGTCGCTGTTGCCGAGTAGAGTAAACTCACGTAATGTTCTTACCAGGGAATCCCAGGGATTGAAAGTGATGCCGAAATCGCGCTGTGATAGTAGCCAGAAACCCAGCGTGCCATAGCCGATTGCCACGGCGATGCTGATGCCTAAAAGGATGAGGCCTTGCCGGATATTGCTTGACTCGCTGCGAACGCGAAAACGCCCCCGGAAAGCGAGCAGTAACCCTATGGTCAATGCCGGAGCCAGGGCTGCCGGCCAGAGTCCCGGATGAAAAACGTGAGCGACCATTACCGGTACACTGATGATAACGGCCAGCCACCACGCCACGCGGCGGCGCTGTAACAGATTATAGGAGAGATAGATAAGGACAAAACCCAGAGCTACAGTTATGGAGCGGCTCCAGTGATACACCCCGAAAGGGAATATCGCACCGAAAAGCCCGGGCTGATGAAACCGCGTCAGCAGTATGGCCAGGATGCTTACCAGGCCGTTAGCGAACGTGACGAACGCCACCAGCCAGACTGGCCATTCCTGCTTGATTCTGCCGGAACGTATCTCCGTTCCCACAGACCCATTATAGCGTAAAGTATTCAATTGTCCAGAAAGAGCTAAGGTTTCCGCGGCCTGATTAGCAGCAAGGGCGTTTTGCCTTGGTGAAGGACTTTATCGGTGACGCTGCCATGGTCCCAGCGGCCAAACCCCGAATGTCCGTGCGTTGACATGACCACCAGGTCGGGATGTGTCTCGCTCTCTACGCTCGTTATCTCCTCGCCGGGGGAACCAACTCTCACCTCGTACCTCGCGCTGATACCTCCGGCCGTTAGCTTATCGCTCACGCTTTTTATGTATTTAACCGCCGTTTCCTTGAGCGGTTTCATTTCTTCTTCAGTGAACGGCACTCGCACGATGCCCGCGCCGCCGTAATAATCAAGTCCGTCAGTGTAAGGGTAAATGTGGTAAGGCGGCTCCACCACGTTAAGGAGGCTGATACCGGACTTGAGCCTGGAAACTAGGTATTCGATATAGGGAATCACTGCCTCGCCCGGCTTCGACCCGTCAAGCGGGACGAGTATTTTCTCCATGTGAACGCTCCGAGGCACATCGGTATTGGCCCTGACGAGCAGTACCGGGTGCTTCGAAACCCGCGCGATGTTATTAGCCGTGCTTCCCAGCGCCCACCGCCTGATTCCGGTCCTTCCGTGTGTGGCCATCACGATTAGATTGATGTTTTCGTTTTCAGCGTATTTTAATATTTCTTCGCCAGGGTGGTTGATAATATTCGGCGCGCCGATGATTGCCGAAGCTACCTTTACTCTTTCGCCCGGCGGTAAGGCGGGAGACTTTTTAATACGCTGTTCCACCTCGGCGGTTATTTTACTCATGTAAACTCTGTGGTCGGGGTTAGCCGGGGCATCGGTCGGCGTCCTTACGTGTACTAGAATAACCTCCGAGCCGAGTTTGATGGCCAGCTCCTCGGCATACGGCAGGGCTATTTCAGCCAGCTTCGAGGTGTCCAGTGGAACGAGTATTCTTTTAAACATTTTAGCGCCTCCTTTATCGTATTCAGCACTTTCTCGCGTGAGCTTTTTCTATCCCCGGCTTTAGCGCGGGGATACTATTTCTGGATGCTGACTTTGTTCAGCAGGGGATAACCCAGCGGGCTTAATACATAGCCCTTAACATAGGGCTTGACCAGCTCATAGTTGCGACCAAAATACAGCGGCAGTATAGCGGCATTCTGGACGACTGTCGTTTCTGCGTTCTGATACATGCTTAAACGCGTGTTCGCGTCCTGCTCGGTGGCCGCCTTGTCCAGCAGCGAGTCCAGCTGCGGGTTGCTGTAATCTCCTGTGTTGTTTTGAGCGCCGGTATGAAACAGCAGGCTAAGGAAATCCTGGGGGTCCGGGTAATCGGCAATCCAGCCTGAATCAAAGAGCTGGTTTTTTTCCTGTTTAAGCGTATAAATGAAAACATCCGGCTCGAGCTGCCTTACCTTTACTTCCACACCCAGATTGCGCCGCCACTCCTCGATGACGCCGCCAGTCACGCCCGAGATATCCCCACCCCAGCCGGAAGTGGTCAGCACCAACGGCGGAAGTCTGGAGACGTCCCCGTATTTAGAAGCGGCAATAAGCTGTTTGGCCTTCTGTACGTCAAAATTAAGCCCCGGGAGATTGGCGTTATATCCCGGCATGCCGGGCGGAAGTATACCGTTGGCGGTGGCCACCACGTTATCGACCGCCAGTGAGATAATTCTCGATTTATCCACCGCTAACGAGAAGGCCTGCCGGATATTCGCATCATCGAAGGGAGGCTGGGCGCAGTTAAAACCGACATAATATAAACTTAGCTCCGGAAAGACGTTTAACTCTTTAGAGACGGAATTGCTGGGGTCGGTAACCAGTCCCATGTAAGCCGAATTGACGCTGGCTACATCTATGCTGCCCTGCTGGTAGAGCTGTATCGGGCTGCCGCTAAGCAGCTTAAACACTACCTGGTTCAGGCTGGCCTTTTCCCCGTAATAATTATCATTTCTTTGCAGCACGAGAAGCTGGTCCTGCTGGTATCGCTGCAGTTTAAACGGTCCGGTCCCGTTGGGACGCTGCCACCAGTTACTCCCCGAGGCAACGTTCGATTTATCCAAGACGAATGCCGTCGGATAGGCCATCTTGTCCAGGAAGTATGCTTTAGGTGAGTCGATGGTGACCGAGAGGGTGTAATCATCAATCACCTTTACGCCGTTTAACTGCGCGGTCTTGCCGGCTAAAACATCAGCCGCCCCCGCAATATCGTTCAGATATGTTCCGGCCGTGAGAGATTGCGTGGCCGGATTCAGCGCCCGCTCCCAGGAATACTTGAAGTCGGAGGCGGTAACCTGCTTTCCATTCTGGAACATGGCATCATGGCGGAGGTGGAATGTGAATGTCTTCCCGTCAGCGCTTTTTTCCCAGCTCTGGGCAATGTCCGGTATTATCTTGAGGTTTTCATCCAGCCGCACCAGTCCGCTGAATATCTGGAAGATATACATTGCCGAGCCTGCCTCGGCGGCCACCGCCGGGTCCAGGGTAATCGGTCCGGAATCAGTCAAGTTCAGCGTACCCTGGCCGCCGGAAGACTGTGTTGTGGTTGTGGCCGCACTGACATGGTCGATGACCACGGCAAGGGTAAATGATAGCAGGCATAAAAACAATAGAGTCGTTTTATAGCCGGCGTTCCTGATATTGGATTTCCAGTTCATACTCTTTACCAACCTCTCCTCCATGCCCATCTTTCGAGGGCCAGTCCTAAAACCAGGAAAATTACCGCACCCAGTCCAGCCAGTATCCCCACGAATACAGGAGACGTTTCGTTGCGCGTTGATGGAACAGGGATAGATGTCTCCGTTTTTTGTGCGGGTACGGTGGCGGCAATGTAACTATGCCACTGGGTATCCAGTCCATCCTGGTCAAAGCCATATACCTGTTTCAGCGCCGCGTCATAAGTGCTGCCCTGTTGGAACACTTTCAGCAGCTGATTCATTTTGTCTTTCCCGTATTTGTTGATCAGGAATGTCACGATGCTGTTGCTTTCTCCGTAGGATATGTAGGCCTGCATGGCTACCGCGGAGAAAGGACTGGACAGGCTGCGCACTGAAATCAACTGATTATTCTTTTCGGCAAAGTTAAGCGCCGATTGATAATCAGGGGACAAAGTGCCCTCGCCGTAGGTGGCCAGGCCTTCGTCCAGCCAGGTGGGCAGTCCAGCGCCATAGTCATTAAAAGTTATCTGCCCTACAATCCAGTGCGTCAGCTCGTGGGGGACAGCTCTCTGGCCGTAGCTCAACTGGTTGGTGGGCACGCCGATGGCGATAATGTCATACTCGGAAAAGGTCACGCCGCCTTCCCACTGCTGGGCGAAGAGTTGGGCGCCCTGAAGGTCTTGGGAACTGGCATAAATATAAATGCGGACGTTGCCCTGGGGCGTGGCGCCGGTGTTATTCTCAATTCTTTGCAATCCCTGCTGGGCTGCGGTCATCAGCGAATCGGCGAAGGAGCGGCTCCCGCTGTACCACAGTATCGTCACCGGAGCGGTAGTAATGGACTGCCACTTATACCTGTTATCGTCGAAAGAGACCGTAGCGGGGCTGGTCTGGGCGCTTTTACCGGCCGCGTCTTTAGCGGTCCACCAGTACTGCACCTGCGCCCCCGGCGGCAGGCCGCTCCTTCTCATGTCCCAGAGCCATTGCGCGGACACGGAGGTAGCCGGAGTGAATTGAGGCTGGCTCTCGCTTGTCACGCTGGCGTAGTTTTGCCGGTCCACGGTATAGTGCAGACGCAGTTCAACGATGTTGGCATCGCTTTGCGCCTTTACGTTGAATGTCATGGAGTTGGGAAATGAGCTCTGGACCGAGCTGCTTAAGGTAATGCCGGACGCCGCGGAGGCAGGGACGCACGTCGACGCCGCCAGCGAGAGGACGGACAGAACCAGCAATATACTTGCCAGAAATTTAACTTTCAGATCTGAAAAACGTCTCATCTTCCTTTTCCAACGATAATCGGAAATATATGGTGCTTTTTATACCCGGGTTCAAGCGCGCCGGTCCTGTCCTTATAGTCTACTCGTACTTGAGGCAAATATTCAATAATAATTTAGCTTGCAATACCTTAAATAGTCATAAAACCAGCTTTTAAAACATTACAAATTCGTGACATTCCCGCATTGCCCGGCAATGACACGGCCCCGGGATATTGACATTTTGCGGATTACTTGTTATAATACTAATTATTTGTGTTACACTAATTATTAGGTGAACCATCATTACTTTTGTCGCTGTGTAGCCAGGAGGAATTCAGCTGATGGCCAGAATGAACCGGCAAGAAACAATTGAGAATGCTCTGGAACTCGGCGCCAAGTTGTTCCGGGGGACTCTCTCAAGCGTACCAAGAGAAATACTCGACCTGGATGTCACGATGCCCCAGCTTAAAATTATTTTTCTTCTCTTTGTGGACGGCCCCAAGCGGATGAGCGACCTGGCTTCCGAGTTGGGGGTAACGCTGGCGACGTCTACCGGACTGGCGGACCGGCTGGTCGAAAAAGGTCTGGTGCTCCGGGAGAGTGCCCCCGATGACCGCAGGGTAGTCCTTTGCAGGCTATCCGCATTGGGTGAGAAATCCGTCAGCCGGTTGTGGAAATCAGCCAGAAGCAGATTGCGTGACCTGCTCCAGAAGATGGATACCGTTAATCTTCAAGCGCTGAATCGCGTGCTTGAAATCATGCTCGCTGCGGCGGAACGTAAAAACAAGGTGCGAACCCCGCATAGTCTCTAAGAAAAGCAAGATATGTTCAGGAAACTAGGCAGCTTTGCCGTGAAGTTCAAGTTCTGGATAATCGGCATCTGGCTGGCGGCCGCCCTTTTTATGTTCTTTTTCGCGCCTTCTTTAAGCCAGGTGGGTAGCATGAAGGAGAGCGATTTCCTGCCGAAGAACAGCGAATCGCAGCGCGCCAGCCAGCTACTTTCACAGTATTTCCCGAGTTCCCAAGCCGCTTCCTCGGTCAGCCTGATATTTTACGACCCGCAGAAGCTAAGCGCCAGCGACCTCGCCTACGCGCGCCAGATTAGAGACTGGCTGGCATCAGGTCAAACGACGTTCAAAGTGGACAGCGTCACCTCGGTCTTCGACGACCCGCAGCTTGAGAACACTTTGTTCAGTCCTGACCGGACGACCATGCTGATTAACGCCGGCCTGGAGCAGGCGGCCTTTGAGTCCAAATCAATCGCGACGACGCAGGAAATCCGCGACTATCTGAAGTCAGCCCCCGCCGGTCTGAAGGTATATGTTTCCGGGGAAATTGGCATCTACGGCGATATGTTCGATTCGCTGAATAAGAGCATCAACGTCACCACGCTGGTGACTATAATACTGGTCATTGTGCTGCTGATAATTATTTACCGCTCGCCGGTGGCGGCGCTCGTGCCGCTGCTAACCATCGGTATCGCTTTCCTGGTGTCGCGTGGCACTATCGGCTTTATCGGCAAGGCCGGCGTTTCCATATGGTCGCAGCTCGATGTCTTCCTCATTGTGCTGATTTTCGGCATCGGCACGGATTACTGTCTTTTCCTGATATCCCGTTTCCGCGAGGAGCTGGGGCGGCAGGACAGCCGCGTCGAGGCCATGAGGACCACCGTGGGGAGAATCGGCGCGGTCATCACCGCCAGCGCCTCCGCTGTCATCGTGGGGCTGGCCGGTATGTATGTGGCGCGCTATCAGATGATTAAAACCATGGGCCCGATGATGGGACTGGCTATCTTTATCACTCTGCTGGCTGCTCTCACGCTGGCGCCCGCGCTGGCATCGGTCTTCGGGCGGGTACTTTTCTGGCCCCGCCGCGATGAGCCGCACGGCGACAAAGCAGCCAAACACTCTCCTTTCTGGGGAAAAGTTGCAGCAATTTCCACCGGCAAGCCGCTTATCGTCGGCGGCATAATCATCATCGTGATGCTGGTGCCTTACCTGGCACTGCCGGGGCTGCACCGCTCGTTCGACCAGCTTTCAGAAATACCGCCCAATGCGGATTCCATACAGGGGTATAAAATACTGGAAAGTCACTACAACATCGGCGAGATAGACCCGATGACGGCTATTATCCTTGCCCCGCCGGGTAAAAAGCTCTCCGACCCCGATGCGCTGGCGGCGCTGGGCAAAGTCGGGAACGCTCTCCTTGCCGTGCCGGGTGTGGTGAGCGTCCAGAGCATGGTGCTGCCTGAAGGCACGGGGCAGACTCCGTCGTCGCTGACCGTCTCCGGCCAGCTTGACACCAAGAGCGCCGGCCTCGCCTCATCTTTTAACGGGTCAACCGCCGACCCTTCGGCCCCTTTAAAACCGGAGCTGACGGCATCTTTAACGGCGATAAAGACCTACCTCGGCGAGCTGTCCGGGAATTTCACCTGGGTGAAAAACGAAGCGACCTACCAGGCGCTTTTTACGGATTTGCAGACCGTCAACCAGACTATACAGGCAATCAAGGCAGCCACGGCCGCGGGCCAGCAGGCCTCTACGGCACCTCTGCAGGCACAGTTTAAATCACAGTTTACCGCTCTGCAAACCGACCTCAAGACTTTAAGCGCCAGATTCAATGCGAACGGCAACCCCGTCTTCCTGTCGCCGAGCCTGACAGCGTCTTCGGCACAGCTTAAAACCCTTGAGGGCACTTTCCTTAGCTCCGATGGGCAGGCCACCAGGCTGTATATCGTGCTCAATACCTATCCGCAATCCGAAAACGCCCTGGTCACCGCTGCCAACGCCAGACAAGTCCTCAAGAAGGGTATCAGCGGGACAGTACTAAAACAGGCCGAGGCGGATATCGGGGGCACCTCCGCCGTGCTGGCCGATGTGCGCCAGACGCTGGACAGGGATTTCAACATCGTTATGTACGTGGTCATCGGCTCCATTTTCGTAGTTCTGGCCATACTGTTAAGAAGCCTGGTAGCCCCTATCTACCTTTTGATGACCGTTTTGCTAAGCTACGGCGCGACGCTGGGCATCATCACGTGGATTTTCCAGGACCTCATGGGGCAGCCCGGTGTCAGCTTTATGATACCTATTGTACTCTTCGTGCTCCTGGTGGCGCTCGGCTCCGACTATAACATTTTCCTGATGTCACGGGTCAGGGAAGAATCGGAAACACACGTTACCCGTGAAGGCGCTCGCCTGGCGGCCGCCGTCACCGGTGCGGTAATTACCGCCTGCGGCATCATCCTGGCCGGAACTTTCGGTTCCCTGGTGATAACACCTATCAGGACGCTGACTCAGCTCGGCGCCGCCGTGGCCATCGGCGTTTTCATCGATACTTTCCTGGTGCGCGCCCTGCTCGTGCCCGCTATCGCCAGCCTGCTGGGCCGCTGGAACTGGTGGCCGACAAAACACGGGTAAATCCGAATTGCTTTCAGATCATTCTTAATCTATAATCTGGAGTAAATCTCGGACTATCTATAAACATGAAATCTAAAATATCTCCTGTATTCTGGAGCATCCTGGTCATGGCGGCTGCCCTGGCGCTGACACTTTACGTGGCCGTCCGGGAAAAGTCTTATTTTGTGAGTATCAATTTGCCATCACAGAATATCCAGCTGGCGCCGGTAACACTATATTTTCTCGGAGTAGTCCTCTTAGTAGCGCTCGTACTTTTCTTTGTCCCTTTAAGAGGGTTAAGGTACGTTTTCAAGATTCTTTTCGCGTTGATGTTCGCCTGGGGAATCGGCTGGATTATTTTGATGGGTTTTCCAACACTTACACTTTTGGCTTATTCCCTGGGGATAATCGCGGGCGTCGTATGGATATTCTGGGCCAGAGTCTGGCTTCACGACTTTCTTTTACTTATCGCTCTTGCTGCGGCCGGTTCACTATTCGGGTATGAGTTCTCACCCTGGACTTTCATGATTTTCATGCTCATTATCGCGGTCTACGACGTCCTGGCGGTGCGCTTCGGCTTCATGGTCTGGATGGCCGATAGAATGTCCCGTTCCACCACGCTGCCTGCTTTCATACTTCCCAAGCTGATGAAGGACTGGCGACTCAAGCTGGAGACCGTGCAGTTCGGTGAGCTTAAGGAGAAACCTTCCGAGGAACGGGAGTATGGGGTTCTGGGGGGTGGGGACATCGGTTTTCCACTGATGCTGTCGGTGTCCGTTTTTTTCCAATCCCACCTGGCCAGCGCGGTGGTCGTGGGCGCTTTCGCGCTGGTGGGGCTTATCGGCGCATTCCTGATTCAGATGTTCTGGCTCAAGGGCAAGCCCATGCCGGCGCTGCCGCCCATCGCTTTCATGTCCCTGGTGGGGCTATTGATTGCGAGGCAGTGGTTCAGTTAAAGGCCTGTCCCGTTGCTTGACACACTGTATCCATTAATCTATTCTCATTATGGAGTGCCATTCCGTTGAAGAAATCAGAGAATAACCAGGTATATCGCGTAGATATCCCCGTTAAAATCGACGTCCTGTCAATCATCAAACAGCTACGGCTTAGAGAAGGCAATAAGCGCATGGAACAAATGACTGTGGAGATGGCGGAGAAAGCGCTGGCCGTGGCCCGCCCGAAGGCCGTCTACCGCATCTCCCGCGCTAAGGTTATCAACCGGAGCACAGTAGATATCGACGGCGTACGCTTTAACAGCCGCGCTTTAAGCAAGTGCCTGGAAGACCAGCCCACCGTTTACCCGCTCATCGCCACCGCCGGGCAGGAGCTGGATGAGCTG
>JBEKDL010000014.1:0-29928 GCA_050014355.1 Dehalococcoidales bacterium
AAGAAAATGAGCAAGAGCGAGACCGCCCCGAACCACGCCATCAACCTGCTGGATAAGCCGGACGCCATCCGCGCCAAGCTGGCGCGCGCCACCACCGATTCGCTGAAGGAAATCCGCTTCGATGAAGCGCGTCCCGGCATCTATAATCTACTAACGATTTACCAGACGCTGACCGGAAAGAATAAAAAAGATATCGAAGCGCAGTTCGAGGGGAAGGGCTACGGCGACTTCAAGAAGGCGGTCGCCGAGGTCGTCATCGAAAGTCTGCGCCCGCTCCAGGAGCGCTTTAAAGCGCTGACCGCCGAGCCCGGCCACATTGATGCTATTCTGAAAGCCGGGGCAGATAAAGCGCGTCCCATCGCGGAGAAAACCCTGGCCGAGGTACAGAAGAAGATAGGACTGGGTTAGCCTCTTTGAGGATTGTGTCAGTTTCAATGAGAAGACCCGTCAGGTAAAGGCGGGGCGTCAGCCCTTTTTACCCCGGAATTTGCGGTAAACTTCGATTAAAATGACATTAATGACAAGGGATAAAAACACCGGTATGGCCACAATCCACCAGTGACGTTCTATCTGGATGCCGAGGCGCGCGCAGACCCCGAGCACGATAAAGGTAATAATTATCCCCAGCGAAACACATCCGCCCGCCAGAAAGATATACTCCCCGACTCTCATAGGTGATTATTATAGGCTATAGGTTGAGGCGGCACAAATCCTGCCCGGATTTACGTTTAAAAAGGCTCTTATTTGACTTTTTAAAATATATAGGAGATAATATCACCAGTAAATGTTGCGTCTGCGAAAGGGGTACGCCAATTGTTTCACGCGGCCAGATGGAAGGCTTACTTGAGGAAACTTCAAAAAGATGCAGAAAACGGTGTTTTAAGCGCCGATGAGACCGACCCGGACAAAGTGATTTATCACATCTATCACTCGCAGAAAATCTGGTTCACGCGCGATGAAGACAGCGGCCATAAAAAATCAGCGCGGGAAAACCTCGATAAGTGCGATGCCCTGCTGGCCGAATGCGCCACGATGGTAGATGACCTGGAGGAAACGCTCGCTAACACCCCCAAGCCCAGCACCGTTCTCGACTGGAGCCGGCTCTGGTAAGAAGGCGCTTTAACTGAAAGTAAAAAGGGGGCGAAAGCCCCCTTTCTTGTTGTTGCCTCACCCCCTGGCCCCCTCTCCAAACAGGGCATTGGAAGGAATCTTGAATATTTTGTTTGGAGAGGGGGAAATCAATTGAGAGTCCCGATGTTGTCGGGACTCTCGCTGCGCACTTCCCCTTACGAGAAAATGAGCACAATAGAGAGATGAGAATTGTATCAATCAGTTCGACGCTTGGAGACGAAGGCAGTATTACCTGCGGTTCTTGTAATCACAAGCGCGGTGAGCGAGTCCTCCCATGACAGAATGATAAAAGCAGATTGGTTGGCTCCGCCGGCGATGACGTTAACCCGGATTACTGAAGTCCTGCGGTGTCAGAGAAAACATTACCGCATCGTACACTTTATCGCGCACAATAATCCTGTTTCTTTGAATTCCTTCGCGGTGCGCCCCCGCCTTTTCCGCCACCCGCTGGCTGCGCGAATTACCGGTAGCCACCACAATCTCGATGCGGTTGAGCCCCAGCTGTTTAAAGCCCCATCCCGCCAGCAGCCGGGTCGCCGCCGGGGCTATGCCATTTCCCATACGGCTCGTCCGGACCCAGTAGCCCAAGTTGGCCAGGCGGTTAGAATAGTCGATACGGTTGATACCGCAGCCGCCGATTATCGCTCCATCTTTAGCGTCCAGGATAACAAACTCATAGGAGTTGCCCTTTTGCCATTCCCCGGGCCTTTGCTTGACCCAAACGCGGCTTTCTTTTACGGAGTAGTCTTTGTGCGCGAAAGGGAGCCAAGGCGCGAGCTCCGCCAGGGACTCTCGAATCGCTTTATGGGTCTCATCGATGTCTTTCTTTTCGTAAGGGCGCAGTATCACTTTGCCGTCATTTAAAATTACGTCGCGGTTAATCGTTTTTATCCTCCGTCAGCTTAATAAGACATATCATACGTACAGTCGATTATTCCTGTCAACCTGTCGCCTGACCAGCTTGAATTCGGTCTTATTTCGTGATAAAGTTGATGTGGTGAAAAATCCGCTTTTCAAAGCTAAAATCAGGAGGTAGCTATCCCTTTCCGGGGATGGCTTTTTTTGCCCATGGCCGAAAATATTAAGCTCACCATCGATGGAAAAGAAGTAGAAGTCGAGACAGGCACAACGGTACTGCGGGCGTCCCAGCGCGCCGGCATCTATGTCCCCACCCTGTGCTACCACCCCGATTTACAGCCTTATGGCGGCTGCCGCATGTGCGTCGTCGAGATTGAAAAAATGCGCGGCCTGCCCACCTCCTGCACGACGCCGGCCACCGCCGGAATGGTCGTGAAAACGAATACCCCACAGCTCCAGGACTTGAGGCGGTCGATTTTGCAACTCACGCTTTCGGAGCACCCCAACGCCTGCCTGACCTGCCAACGGCGCGAGCGCTGCGGGCCGAACGATATCTGTTTACACGATGTATCGGTCAATGAGCGCTGCGTCAGCTGCCCCGCCAATTACCATTGCGAACTGCAAAACCTGGTGGACTATCTCGGCATCAAAGAAATCGCGCTGCCTTATAACTACAAAAAGCTCCCGGTGGACTTCGCGCGGGAGCCGCTCATACGGCGAGACTACAATCTCTGTATCCTCTGCGGCCGTTGTGTGCAAATGTGTGCGGATGTAAGAGGGATAGGTGTGTATAGCTTCATCAATCGGGGTTTCGACACGATAGTCAGCACCGCTGCCGACCGACCGCTACAGGACTCGAGATGCCGTTTCTGCGGGGCATGCGTCGAGGTGTGCCCGACCGGAGCCCTGACGGACACCGACGCGGCCTACCATCCCGACCGCGACTGGGAAGAGGTGGCCGTACCCTGCAGGCACGCCTGTCCGGCGGGCATCAACGTGCCACTGTACGTCTACCTGGCGGGGCAGGGCAAGTTCCAGGAATCGCTGGCTATCGTGCGGGAAAAAGTGCCTTTCCCCAGCGTGCTGGGGCGCGTATGTATCCACCCGTGTGAAGAGGCCTGCCGGCGCGGCGCGTTGAACGAACCGATTTCAATTAAATTTCTAAAACGCTTCGTGGCCGACCGGGAC
The DNA here is from genome assembly GCA_050014355.1 of Dehalococcoidales bacterium. Lineage (GTDB taxonomy): Bacteria > Chloroflexota > Dehalococcoidia > Dehalococcoidales > RBG-16-60-22 > Fen-1077. The sequence goes on from JBEKDL010000014.1 coordinate 3,178, forward strand.
GCCGGTTTCTGGAAGCATTACGCGCGTAAATCACCGCCGACCGGCAAGAAAGTGGCCATTATCGGCTCGGGGCCGGCGGGGCTGACCGCCGGCTATTACCTGGCTAAAGCGGGGCATACGGTGACCGTTTTCGAACAGTTCTCCAAAGCCGGCGGAATGATGCGGGTGGGCATTCCGGACTACCGCCTGCCGCCGGAGGTACTCGACGGCGAAATAGAGGAAATACGGAGCGCTGGAGTTGACATAAAGCTAAACAGCCGGATTGAGTCCATTGATAGTCTTTTCGAGCAGGGTTACGAAGCTGTTTTCCTGGCGCCGGGGGCGCATATGGGCATGCCGATGGGCGTGGAAGGGGACAAGCTCCCAGGCGTCTATGACGGCGCCTCTTTCTTGAGAGACGCTAACCTCGGCGCCAAGACAAATGTCGGTAAAAGGGTAGCGGTCATCGGTGGCGGCAACGTAGCTATCGATGGCGCCCGCGTGGCGCTGCGCCTCGGGGCTGAAGACGTCAGGATTCTTTACCGCCGCACACGGGCGGAGATGCCCGCCAGCCCGGAAGAGGTGGAAGCGGCTCTGGAAGAAGGGATAAAAATCGATTTTCTCACCGGGCACGTGAAAGTGGTCCGCAAGGACGGCTACTTGGCGCTGACCTGCAACCGCATGGAACTCGGCGAGCCGGACGCCAGCGGGCGGCGGCGCCCGGTACCTATCAAGGGAAGTGAATTTGATATTGAACTGGACGTTATCATCGGCGCTATCGGCCAGGCGCCGGATATCCCGGCCGGGTTCAAGGTAAAGACAGCGCGCGGCAACACCATCCAGACCGACTCCGGAACGCTGTCCACCAGCCGGAAAGGCGTCTGGGCGGGCGGCGACGCGGTCACCGGGCCGGATTCTGTCATCAGGGCGATTGCCGCGGGCAGGATGGCGGCCAGCAGCATCGATAGATACCTGGGGGGCAACGGCAACATCGAAGAAGAGCTGACCACGGAAAGAAAAATCGGCACGTGCGCCGGTCCGACCCCGCAAGATTTTACCCCGCAGCGACGCGTTAAAATGCCCTCTCTGCCCCAGGAAAAAGTGAAAGATAATTTTACCGAGGTGGAACTCGGGCTTTATCACGATGAGGCTATCGCCGAGGGCAAGCGCTGCTTCCAGTGCGGTTTCCGCTATCAAATCACCCCGCCCCCCTGTCCTCCGGGCGTTCAAAAGAAGAGGGCGTGGGAGCTGGAAAATTTAGAGCCTGCGAAATAGCTGCGATGGCACACAGCTCCGCCCCCGATGGAAGTAAGCAGAGCGTTCTTATCATCGCCACTGTCTCGGCGTTCATCGTGCCGTTCCTGGTATCTTCAATCAACGTAGCCCTGCCGAAAATGACCATCGAGCTCCACATGGAAGCCGTGGTCATGACCTGGGTGAACACCATTTATCTCCTGGCCGTCGCTATGGCGCAGGTCCCTATGGGCCGCCTGGCAGATATCTACGGGCGCAAGAAAATATTCATCACGGGGCTGGCGATATCGGCAGTGGCGGCGTTGGGCGGGGCGCTGGCCAACTCTGTACCGGTGCTGCTTATCAGCCGGACTCTCCAGGGAGTGGGCGCCGGCATGACGTTCAACACCATTATCGCGGTCGTGACCTCGATATACCCTTCCGAAAGCCGGGGCCGGGCGCTGGGCATCAGCATGTCAGGGACATATGTCGGGCTAACCTTCGGGCCGCTTATCGGCGGCTATCTTACCGAACAATTCGGCTGGCCGAGCATCTTTTTCCTTAGCGCCGGCCTGAATTTATCGGTGTTAATGTTTGCTTTTCTGACTTTTAAAGGCGAATGGCGTGAAGCCAGGGGTGAAAAGTTCGAGGCTCTGGATTCCATCATCTATACCGTGGCGATAGCCATGTTCATGTACGGTTTCTCGTCCCTGCCCGCCGTGAGCGGCATAGTCTTTTTGCTGGCAGGGGTGGTAGGACTAATCTATTTCATCAGGCGAGAGCTCAATAAAGCGAGCCCGATTCTCGATTTCCGTCTTTTTAGAAACAACCGCGTTTTTCTTTTCTGCAATATCGCCACTTTGAGCAACTACCTGGCAACTTACGCGCTGACTTTTCTGTTGAGCCTCTATCTCCAGTTTATCAAGGGGTTCTCGCCGCAGATGGCCGGTCTGGTCATGATTACGTCCTCGGTCCCCATGGCGGTCTTTACCCCGATAGCGGGACGCCTTTCAGATAGAATCGAACCGCGGCTGGTAGCGGCGGCGGGGCAATTACTCAATGTTATGGCCCTGGTCCTGCTGATTTTCCTGAACAGCGCTTCCGGCCTCTGGCTGGTTATTCTCGCGCTGGTGCTCTATGGAACAGGTATCGGCCTTTTTTCGTCACCCAATACCAACGCGATTATGGGGTCGGTGGAGAAGAAAGTGCTGGGAGCGGTCTCCGGCACCGTCGGTACAATGCGGACGGGCGGGATGATGTTGAGCATGGGCATCATGATGATAATCTTCACGGTATTCATCGGGCAGGCGGAAATCACGCGCCCGCTTTATCCCCAGTTCCTGACGAGCGCCAGGGTTGGCTTCATCATCTTCACTGTCCTCGGTTTCGGGGGCGTGCTAGCGCAATATGCCGCCCGGAAAAAAGCTTAGCGCGATGTATTAACCTCACCCCCTGGCCCCCTTTCCTTACGAGGCAGGATGAAGGAGAGGATACCAAACCGGTCATCACTTAGACCAGACCAGGTCGACTTTGGCGGTTACTTCCTTAGATGTAATGAGTGAGAAGGAGTTATCAAATATCAGGTGGTAATTTCCTGAATCTGATATCGCAACGCTGATATTGGATGAAGTCAATTTTCCGGAATAGTAAAGAGTCGGTTCGTTGTGACCAGTGATCCATTTCCCAAAAACCGCATCATTCAGTATCGACACCTCGATGTCATTACCTGACCCGCCTGATGCTTTAAACGCGCCTGTTACTCCGGCGTTATGCATCGTACCGGTATCCACTTCAAATTTAATGTCATAGTATTCGCCGGCACCGATGGTAATAACACCGTTTATCAGATTCCGGGTATCTGGTGCGGGAACCGATGAAGATATCTCCGTTGAAACAGAGGGCGCACCGGTGCAACCAACACTTAATAGCACCAGCGGGAGGGCGAGAGCGAACGTAATGATTTTTATTGTTTTCATACCTCGTGCCTTAAGCGCCAAGAACTGGATTCGGTAAAAAATTATAAAAATAGAACGTAAACATGGTTACTGCTCTTCGCTCCCGGTGGCCCGGGAGTAGCTGATGCCGTTCCCCACGGTGAAAAAGAGGACGGGGGTATCGATGCGGTGGAAAATCAGCGGGCAATGCGCGATGTTCCGCGGCGCGAAGATGAGGCAGCTTTGGGTGATAAGGTACTTTTCGTCTCCCAGCCAGAACTCGATTTCCGCGTTCAGCTCTTTAGGGTTTTCCCTGCGGCTGCCCATGAAGCCCAGTATTTCATCGAAGTCGTGGGAATGGGCGATTTCCGTCTCGACTCCCTTGGCGCCTTTCTTATTCCACAGCCAGACGGTATCGCAGTAGAGCGCCCCTTGAGCAATGGTGTTGTTGAGAGAAAGCATGTGCGTGGCCTCGAGGTAGTTCCCGGAGCGGCGCTGCTCCTCGCGCCTCTTGAGAAAACCGGCAGGCGGCTTCCTGGCGAGGTCTTCCGTAACAATATATTTAGCGTACTTGAGCCCCGGCATTCTTGTCTCTCCTGTAAGTATTTTTTGGCTGGATAAGAAATTATAGGCTGAAAAAAGGCGCGCGGTCAACAACGTGGCATGACCCGTCTTTTGCAGGGCCTGAATATCAAGTATAATGGGGAAAAACTGGTGAGGTTGAAATCAAGATGAAGACGGAAAATCAGGCCGGGCAAGCAATGGGACTGGTCGGTCTGGTGGAATACCAGGCAGGTTCTATCGTCAGCAGGACGCTGGTCGACAAGTCAACCGGCACGGTAACCTTGTTCGCTTTTGATAAAGGGCAGGGGCTTAGCGAGCACACCGCGCCGTTCGATGCGCTTGTCTTGATACTCGATGGCGAGGCTGAAGTCACTATCTCCGGCCGGCAACAAAAAGTTAAAAGTGGGGAAATAATTATTATACCGGCCAATGCTCCTCACGCTTTAAAGGCCCTGTATCGATTCAAAATGATGCTTGTCATGATTAAGTCCTGAATATTGGAGTTCCTGAAAGCAACATGTGGTCTGATGCGGTCTTAATCCTGGCCTCTTACCTCCTCGGCACGGCGCCGCAACTGGCGCTGCTGGCCAGGGTCCGCCGCGTCCAATTGCAAGGGGACTTCCACGAAAGCCTCTGGAACAAGGCGGGCAAAGCCCTGGCCGTCACGGGTATACTGGGGGAATTTATCAAGGGAATCATACCGGTGCTCGTAGGCAGATGGCTCGGATTCAGTCCAGTCACCGTCGTTATCGCCGGGCTGGCGGCTGTCTGCGGGCAGATGTGGCCGGTGTTTGCCCGGTTCGACGGCGAAAAGGGCAACAGCATCGCCATCGCCATGGTCACGGCGCTGAACTTCAAACCGGCTATCGTCGCGCTTGTTTTGCCGCTGGTGGCGCTCGTTATCAGGACGTTGCCCCGATTGAAGGCAAAATCAGCGGGGGAGGGCAAAGCGCTCGTGGGCGGGACTTACAGCCGCAGCTTCCCGCTGGGGATGGCGCTTTATTTCCTAGCGCAGCCTTTTCTAAGCTGCTGGTTTAATAGACCGCCGGAGATAATCTGGGGCACGGCCCTTCTTTTTGTGTTAATCATGATACGAAGGCTCACCGCCGGTCTGGAGCGCGATTTGAAAGCCAGCCGAGACATTAAAAGCATCCTGCTCAACCGTCTTCTCTACGACCGCGCCGCAGCCCCGTGGCGGCAGGGTACGCAAGACCAAGAATAATAAAGTTTTTCTGCCAAAGCGCTGCGCAATCACAGCCATGATTTGCTATTCAATGCGAAATTGCGTATAATTTTGTAGATACCGCGCTTAAAATATTCCAAGGAGGTGAGTCATGCTGGATGAGCTTGCGCTACAGATAATCGGGGAGCTAGAGGAGGACGCCCGCCAGAGTTTCCGGGAAATCGGCCGGAAGCTGAAGGTGTCGGAGGGCACGGTGCGCAACCGGGTCAGGTCACTGGTAACGAGCCAGACGATGAAAATTAGCGCCTTGCCCAACCCGGGTAAACTGGGATTGAATTTCATCTGCATCATGTGCATCGAGGTCAAGGTTGGCGCCGTTGAAAGCGTCGAAGAGCGCCTGATAAAAAGCGCTAACGTTTATTATTTATGCGGCTGTACAGGCATTTACGATATCATTGGGATATTCCTGTTTCATAGCCCTTCGGAATTCGATGAATTCGTGAAAAATTCCATCGCCAGGATTCCGGAAATATCCAGGACGAGCACCTTCGTTGTCATGCACGTCTCCAGGAGTCCCTGGGAGCATAATCTGGACGTAGCCGCGCTAGGTAAAACATAGTTTTAATATATTTGATTTACAGACAGGCAGCCTTTACTATGAATATCAGGGCAGGATATGGTCTTTACCCGCGAAGAGCTTGACCGGGCCAGGTCTTCCAATAAAAAACGACGCCGGATAATCGTGTCCGTTTCTGTTAGCGCCGTGGTGCTGCTGCTGGCATTTTTCGGGTTATATCATTTCAGCGATTTGATTCAGGGGTTCTCGAAAGACCTGCAATCAGCGCCAAAAGGCGGCGACTGGGCGATGTTCCGCCGCGATGTAAGCCGGACCGGCAGCTTTAACCCGGGTGCAACCCTGCCAAAAGGAGAAGTTAAATGGACGTTCGCCACCGAAGGCGCCATCCATTCTTCGCCGGCGGCAGTCGATGGAATCGTGTACGTGGGTTCACGGGACAGCTATGTCTACGCGATTAAAGCGGACACCGGTGAAAAGCTCTGGGCGTTTAAAACCGGCAGCTGGGTGGAATCCTCACCGGTGGTCGTTGATGGTATGGTCTATATCGGGTCGAACGACGGCTATATTTACGCCCTGAACGCCCGCACCGGCGCGCTGAAATGGAGCTTCAAGACGACCTACGGCATACGTTCGACGGCGGCCGTGGCTAACGGCGTCGTCTATTTCGGCGCCGATGACTTCGGCATTTATGCCCTGGATGCTGTGACGGGGAAAAAGCTCTGGAAACGCGAGACCAGCGCCCAGATAACATCGTCGCCGGTAATTTCCCAGGGCGTCGCGGTCATCGGGCTGGGTGAAGGCGACTGCGATACCTTGAATGCTAAAAACGGGAAGCCGCGCCTGCAATTCGAAACACATTCCAACATTTACGCGTCTCCGGCGGTCAATAACGGCGTGGCCTATTTCCCTGATTCTTCCGGCTATCTTTACGCCGTGGATATCCTGGCCCGTAACTGGCCCATGGAAAACGCGCTTAAAATTTACTGGAAAATACTCTATATCTATGGCGTCGCGCCCAAGCCCCCGAACTCCTCCGGCTATCTCTGGAGTTACAAGTTGGGGTCGAATGCCAAGCAGGTCTCGTCTCCGGCGCTTTTTCAGGACAGGCTATACCTGGGCGCAGCGAATAATCTCCTGTCCCTGGATATAAATACCCGCGAACCGGTCTGGAGCTTCGCGACGAGGGATATTGTTGCGTCATCCCCGGCGGTGACCGACGAGGCGGTGTTTTTCGGCAGCCAGGATAATAAGTTTTACGCGGTGGACAGAGCTACCGGCAGCGAGCTCTGGGAAATTTCCACGGGGGGCCAGATTACCTCATCGCCGGCCATCGTAAACGGGATAATTTATTTCGGCTCGCACGACGGCAAACTGTATGCTATCCAATAGTCCCGCCTGAAATCCGGAAAATCAGTCGATTATCCCAGCTTCCTGGCGAGCGCCTGGCTCCGCTTTTTAACCTCGGTGACAAATCCCTCCCTCCCGAGCTTGAACCAGTAGGGTTCCCATGCCATTTCTTTGAGGTTATCTATCAGGGAGGGGATGGCATTGAAGGGGAAGGTAATAATAATCAGGCCGTCGGGCAGAACGCCCCGGGCTTTCATGCTGAAACCGAGCCCACTGACGGTGTAGTTTATCTCGCCGCTCAAATAGGGATGGGCATATATCCAGGCGCAGGCCAGGCAGGTCGTCGCTTTAGCGTGCCACATTTTACCGTCGCTGAAGCTGGAAGCCCGGAGGATGATTTCCGCCTGGCGGGGGGTGGCGGTGAAAATCAGCAGGTCAGGCTCGAAAGTCATCCGGTCTAGCGATGCATGAGCGATATATTTTACCGAGTCTTGAGGTAAAGCCGGGACGTAATCGTAAATTCTGCGGTTGGCGCCGGGGTTTTTAAACATGGCGAACATCGGCCCGAGCTGGCCGCTGTACATCAAAGGCGGATATGCTTTTAGGCCGAGCACCTGCTCGCCGCACTGCACGTTTTCCTGCGTCACGTAAAACGGCGGGCTGTCCTGCGCTTCCTTGAACAGCTCGCAGAGGGCCAGGCTTTTATCCGTCGGCTTGATGCCTCGCGGTTTATCAAGCGAAAATTTCACGCCCACGGGCTTTCTCTCGAACTGAAACTTTTCAAAAATAGCATAGTCCGGCTTTTTTATGCTCATTTCAGCCTCCTCGATACAGTTAAATTATAGCACCCGCCGTATTTTATTTCCTGTGCGGTACGGCGTAACAGGTGATTTCACAAAGGGAGGAAAATGGGGGCGGCGCAAAACGTGAGAGGTACATGTTAGCTTGACATTACACAGGTATGTCGCTATGCTTATCAGGATGAAATTAATGCTATTAAAACACCGGTGGTTCCAGCTGTTAATCAGCGGAGTCCTGTTTTTTATCCTCGCTGAAATCGCCCTCGTCAGCACCGGCAATCCGCTCTTTTTCCCCACCGTCATTCTTTTAGGCGCGTTCGTGGTGCCGGTCACCTTCGTCGCCTATTTTTACGAGTATGTCAGGGACAGGGATATATCAATGCCTACTTTGACGGCCTGTTTTATTTTCGGCGGCCTGATAGGCGTCATCGCCGCCGGTTTTATAGAATACCAGACATTGCGCAGCCTCAATAACGCCTCGCTGTTCGGGGTGGGGCTGATAGAAGAGACCGCCAAGCTTATCTTCCCGGTAGTGATGTTCGTGAGATGGAAATATCAGCACGAGGCCGACGGACTCTTGTTCGGGGTGGCGGCAGGCATGGGCTTCGCGGCGCTGGAGACCATGGGCTACGCCATGGTAAACCTGGTGCAATCCGGGGGGAGCGTGGGCACCTTGCAGCAGGTGTTGCTGATTCGAGGGCTGCTATCGCCGTCAGGGCATGCGGCCTGGACCGGCTTTGTGTGCGCCGTCCTCTGGCGCCAGCGCCAGACCAAGGGCAACTGGTTCGGGCTACCGGTTGTCGGGGCGTTCCTGCTGGCAATAGTCCTTCACGCCGTGTGGGATATCGTCAGCTCGATGAATGTCCAGACGGGCGCTCAACTCGCCCTGTACAGCGTCCTGCTGCTGGCCCTGATTGCGGTGAGCTTAACTCTGGTCTTCTGGAGGTTCCGCAAGGCCAAGGCCTTTGCCTTGAAGGCGTCCGGCGCTGCCGCGTAGGCCGCTTACTGGCCGGAAAACAAACTGGAGAGGCATCCGGTAACCAGCGCACCATTTCCCTTAGCGCGCGGCACTGCATCCCCGCTTAAGACTATCACTTTATCGCTTTAATCAAGGCTTCAAGGCGTAGATAGGGCGAACACGGCCATCACGTTTTTATCGGCGGTCATGATAAGGGTCAGAGATGTCGTATTGCCGGAGGCATCACCGGTCCAGTGATCGAAGCGGTAGCCCGCCACCGCGGTGGCGGTAAGGGTAACGCTGGCGCCCGTATCGTAAGTGCCCCCGGCCGGAGAGACAGAGCCGCCTCCTGTGGGGCTCACGGAAACGGTGAGGTTGTAGACCTTGACAAAATTGGCCGTGACGGTCTTATCGGCGCTCATGATTATATTCGCAGTGGAGACGTTGCCGGAAGCATCGCCGCTCCAGTGGTCGAAGCGGTAACCCGCCGCAGGCGTCGCGGTGAGCGTTACGTTGGCGCTTTCGTCGAAGGTGCCGGTGCCGGGCGAAACCGACCCGCTGCCCGCCGGGTTAACTAAAGCGGTCAGAGAGTAAACCCTGACGAAATAAGCGGTAACGCTCCTGGCGGCGTTCATATTCAGCGTGATAGGGTTGATATTGCCGGTAGCATCGCCGGTCCAGTGGTCGAAGCGGTAGCCCGCCGCCGGGGTGGCGGTCAGGACGACGTTCGAATTTTCATCGTAAGTGCCGCCGCTGGCCGGAGAAACCGTGCCGCCGCCCGCGGGGTTCACCGAGGCATTCAGTGTGTAAACCTTGATGAAGACAACCGTAATATTCTTGTTGGCATTCATGGCCACGGTGATAGAGGTGGTAGTGGCGGGGATATCGCCGCTCCACCGGTCAAAGCGGTAGCCCTGGGCCGGGGTAGCCGTGAGAACGGCGGTGGCATCCTTCGCAAATCTGCCGTCCGCGCCGGGAGCGGGACTGATGGAAACCGAACCTCCGGTAAGGGTGAGGGAGGAGGCGGTTACCGCCTGGTTGTTGATGGTCATGTAAAAGCGTAATTCAAAGGTAACGGTGACATGTTTGTCACTACTGACAGTTACCTTGGCAGGGTTGGAGTTATCGCTGCTGGTGCCCGACCAGAATTTCCAGCCGTAGCCTGTGGCAGGGATGGCGGTAAGGGTAATTTCGGTGCCACTGGCATACTTGTCGTCCGACCCGGGGGAGGGGCTCAAGGTTACGGAGCCTTCCGGGAAAGATACACTCGAGCCGATAACCAGCTGGTTATTGATAATCAGTGAAAAACGTGGCTCGAAGTTAGCGGTGATCTGTTTATTGCCGTTCATCGTGACCTGGACCGGGTTGGAGGTATCGTTAGCAGTGCCGGACCAGCTTGTCCAGTTGTACCCGGAGGCCGGTTTGGCGGTGAGGGTCACGACGGTGCCCCGGGTGTATTTGCCATCATCCCCGGGGACAGGGTTCACCGTGACCGAGCCTTCCGCGGAGGTAATCACGGAACCGATAACCAGTTGGTTATTGATGATGAGGGAGGGGCGCGCTTCAAACGCTACTGTTATATGCGTATTGCCCTTTATATTTATCGTGGTGGGGTTGGAGGTATCATTATCGGTGCCGGACCAGCTTTTCCAGTCGTAGCCGGCGGCCGGACTGGCGTGGAGGGTGACTTTAATGCCCTTGGTATACTTGCCGTTCGTCTGGGGGCCCGGCACTACGGATACCGAACCGCCGGTCACACTTACGGCGGAACCATTGACCGGGTTATCGTTGATGGTGAGGGCCGCCGCCGGGGAGCGGGCCAAAAAGTAAGCGCCCGAGGCGATGACCACTACCCCCAGGATAACGAGCAGCCACCATTTCTTATGAAGGAGATAGAGCCGCACTACCGTATAGACGGCGCTCAAGGCCACCAGGATTACGACTCCCAGCATGACATCGCGCAACTGAAAAAAAACATAAGAAACAATGCCCATGATAAGGGGAATCCAGAAATAGGTGAATACCTCTTGTAAAAACTTCTTCATCTTTATTCCAATCTAGATACCCGGCACGGGCGGGGACTGTCTCTCAATCTGAAGCTTATTGAAGGTCACAAATAACCATTCTACATCATATTATAGCGTTAATCGGCGGGTAGAGTCCAGTACGGGTTATCCGCTGACCTTCTCCACTTTGAGCATATTGGTCGTACCGGCCTCGCCGATGGGCACGCCGGCGGTGATAATTATCAAATCGCCGGCCCTGGCGTAGCCCAGTTCTCTAGCCAGCCGGGCTCCCAGGGCGAAAATCTCATCGACCGAAGCAGGCTCGGTGATAAGATAAGGGCGTATCCCCCAGTAAAGCAGCAATCTCCCGGCTACCGTCCGGCTGGGGGTAAGCGCCAGGACGGGCACATCGGGGCGGCACCGGGATACGCGCACGGCGGTGCTGCCGGACTGCGTAAAAGCCACGATGGCCGCGGCGCGCAGGCGGTGCGCCGTCTGGCAGGCGTTATAGCTGATAAGCTCGTCGGTCTGGCGCCCCAACCAGGCCCGCCTTACCATCAGTATCTGCTCGTAGTCCAGCTTCTTTTCCGTGACGCGGGCGATACTGGCCATCATGCGCACGGCCTGAACGGGGTATTTGCCTATCGATGTCTCGGCGGAGAGCATGACGGCATCGCTGCCATCGAGAATGGCGTTGGCCACATCGGTGGTCTCGGCGCGGGTGGGGCGGAAGGATGTGACCATGGACTCCAGCATCTCGGTGGCGGTGATGACAGGTTTGCCGGCCCGGTTGCATTTCCTGATGATGTCTTTTTGTATCAGCGGCACCCGCTCCAGCGGAAGCTCAACGCCCAGGTCGCCGCGGGCCACCATGATGCCATCGCTAACCGCCAGGATGCTGCCGAAATTTTCGACCGCCTCGCCGCGCTCTATTTTCGCGATGATGGGTATATCGGCACCGTTTTGCGACAGAATCGTCTTTACGTCCATAATATCCCTGGCTTCGGTGACGAAGGAAAGCGCCAGGAAATCGGGCTGCTGCCCGACGGCGAAGGCGATGGCCTCACGCAGCCGGTCGGTGATGAAAGGGACTGAAAGGCGCATACCCGGGACAACGAGCCCCTTGCCCTGTTTAAGAATCCCGCCTATCGTGACCCGGCACTGCACTTCGCCGCCGGCGATTTCCGTGACTTTAAGCTCCATGGCGCCGTCGTCCAGCAGCACGGTGTCCCCGGTTTTAATATCACGGGAGAGATTGGGCAGCGTCACCGGGATAAGCGGGGGCTCGCCGGAAATATCGGCGGCGGTGAGCTTTACCAGGCTGCCTTTTTTTAAAGCGACCTGGCCTCCCTTTAGCTTCCCGATGCGGTATTTGGGACCCGGCAGGTCGATGAGGACGGCCACGTCGATACCGGTGCGACGGCTGATGTCCCTGATGGTCTTGATGTACTCCGCGTGTTCGCTGAAGGTGCCGTGCGAGAGATTGAGACGGGCGATGCCCATCCCTGCCCTGACGAGGCGCTGTATCATGGCCGGCGAGGCGGTGGCTGGGCCGATGGTGCAGACTATTTTAGAGCGCCGGCGGTTAACCCTGGCACTTTTCATTTTGCTCCTCGAGAAACGTTCCGATGCTGCTTTTTCTTTTAAGTGTAGCTCATTTCAGAGGAAAGATAAATGATATTCGCCGTCAATCGCCGCCTTGATATAAACGGGAGCGTGAATAGCCTGTGGTAAGGCATTTTTACAAAGAGGAAATAAAAAGAAAACTCTGCCGCTCGGGGTAAAACGATCCTGGAACTCAAAAAATATACGACTTAATCGGGAGCGGATTCAGATTTTATGGCACTTCTTTGCCGGCTTTTATTGGAACGGTGAATGGTTTTAACGCTGAAATTTCCGTTATTTCTCTTATCGGAAAGAGGCAATGCCTCCACTACCTCGACTATGTGGTCTTTTACCTTCTTGCCGTTGAGGCTGGTGATGGCCGTGGCGCCATCGGACTTTAAAGTCATCTCGACATATCCATAGCACCTGGGCTGGCCGCTTCCGATGTATTTATCATTCATGATGGTTACGGAAACAACCTCTCCGAAAGCCAGAAATTCTCCGCGCAATTCCTCTTCGGTCATTTCCAGCGGCAGGTTGCCCACGTAGATATTCATAAATCCCCCTTTGGTAGAACAGGAACGGTCTATTTTAACGGGTAAACCGCGGATGGGCTGTCAGGCTACGGGAGCGAATTTCAGGCGCCGGCTAAAACTTTCTCCGGTCGCCTCCTCGGCCGCCGCCATATCCGCCACCTTTCCGCCCGCCGCCGTAGGAACTGCCTCCGCCCCGGTTTTCCGTGCGGGGGTGGGACTCGTTAACAACCACGGTGCGGTTTTTGAGCGACTTGCCGTTCATACCGGCGATGGCAGCCTCGGCCTCGGCTTTATTGGTCATTTCCACGAAAGCGAAACCCCGGGGACGCCCGCTGAACTTGTCCGAGGGAATGGCTACGGATTCCACCTTGCCAAAAGTCCCGAACTCTGCCGCGAGCTCGTCTTCCGTTGTTTCGTAAGACAGATTGCCAACATATAACTTCATTTTTTATTTCCTTCCTTATCCCGATAAATAACACCGGGAATCTTCGTGCATGGATGTTAATCTCACGGATAGCCGGGTCGCGCCCGGTCGGGTTGCCCGTGGCGGGCGCGACTCATGGCTTAAATCACTTACCTTCTGGCACTGGTCTTACGGTAGCAATCACTGCAGTAGACCGGTTTATCACCGCGGGGCTGAAAGGGGACTTCGGTGGCTTTGCCACACTGGGCGCAGGTCGCGGGGTACATCTGCCGCGGGGCTCCGTAGCTGGTTCCCTGGCGCTCTGCTTTCCTTACCTGACGGCATTCCGGGCAGCGCTTGGGCTCATTGGTATAGCCCTTGGAACGGAAGAATTCCTGGTCTTCGGCGCTGAACGTGAACGACTTGCCGCAATCGGCGCATTGAAGGGACTTGTCTTCAAAACTCATGGATGACCTCCTCTCTTAAAATTTAGTTAGGGTTTGGGTCATCCAATGCTTGAGAGAAATCCGTTAGAGTGGCCTCTGAAAAGCTTGCAATAACCTAAACGCGAACACTTTAATTATACAACAGATGAGACCAGCGTGCAAATGCGCCAGGCTCTTGACCTATTTACGCAAATCGTTTAAGGTGAAGGTAAGAGCTTGGAGGCCTTATGAACCAGAGAGTACAGCGGTTGAGGCAGCGCCTTAATACCGATAAATACCCGATATGTGTGGAGAAGGCCCGCCTGGTGATGGAAGCCTACCGGCAGTCCGAAGGCGACCCCGCTATTCTCCGGAGAGCTAAAGCCACCGCCCATTACCTGGACAACAAAACGATATTCATCGAAGATGATGAGCTGATTGTGGGTAACTTTGCCTGCAAGCCGCTTGGTCTGGAGGCCGGTTCTCTCGGGCCGACCTGGAACAAGGAGAACCTGGCCGAGCTGCGCCAACAGGGTTTGACGCTTTCCGACGAAGACGAGGCGGTTTTACGCTCAATGGATGATTACTGGAAAGGCAAAGGCCGAATCCTCGAAGAAAGACAGGGGCAGTTTTACGACGATGAAAGGCTCTGGCCCTTTATCCAGTCGGGGATAATGTGCCCGCCGTGGCAGAACAAGTACGAAGGCCGCGGGCTAGGCGCTGCCGGAGTAGGGTGGGGACTGGGGGTGGGGCAGAGCCTGATTATCGTGGATTACGCGCTGGTATTGAACTACGGCCTGAACCGGATAAACAGGGACGCGAAAAACGAGCTTAAAGACCTCCGGTATTTCAGCGCAGAAGCCGTTAAAAAAGCGGATTTCCTGAAATCGGTCTTCATCATTAATGAAGCGCTGGTGCGACTGGCGCACCGGTATGCCGCTCTCGCCGGGGAAATGGCAATAAAAGAGACTGAAGCCAAGAGAAAAAAGGAACTTGAGGCAATAGGGGAGATATGTAACCGCGTGCCGGGCGAGCCGGCCCGTAACCTGCACGAAGCAATGCAGTCCTTCTGGTTCACCTGGTTGATGATAGCCCAGGGCACGACGCCGGGAGGACGGTTCGACCAGTTTATGTACCCGTTTTATATGAAGGATAAGGCCGACGGGCGGATTAGCGACGAAGAAGTCCTGGAGCTGCTGGAATGCCTGCGCATCAAGGTCATGCAGTACAACTTCGTCGGAGGAGGCTCGATGCAGCGGCAAAAGTGGGCCGGTCTGGCGCGGTGGCATAACTGGGTTATCGGCGGCGTGACGCCCGATGGCGAAGATGCCACCAACGAGCTGTCTTACCTTATCCTGGAAGCGGCCAGGGACTGCCAGACACCCCACCATACCATTACCGTCAGGGTGCATGAAAAAACCCCCGAATCTCTAATGTTGAAGGCGCTGGAGGTAGTCAAGACAGGCATCGGAATGCCGGCGTTCGTCGGGGACAGGTCTTATATTCAGTATTTACTCAATCACGGTGTATCCCTGAAAGAGGCCCGCGATTACGCCCTGGCCGGGTGCCTCGACCTCAACCTGGCGGGGAAATCGCGCATCAGCGCCATCGGGATGTTCATCGTGCCGAGGGTATTAGAGATTACCATGAATAACGGCTTCGACAAGCGAACGGGAAAACAGCTCGGCCCACGGACAGGAGACTTCGAAAGCTTCCGGACGTTCGAGGAGTTTCTTCGAGCGTTCCGTGAGCAGCTGGCCCATTTCATGAGCCTGGCCGCGGAGGAGCACAATATCCTTTTAAGGGTGCAGACCGAGCTCTACCCGGACGCTTTCCACTCGTGTCTGATTGCGGATGCCATCAAAGTGGGCAAAGATGTCCTCGACCGGACGATGCCGTTTGAAAACGGCTCGATGCTCAACCCGGTGGGCATGATAAACGTGGTTGATTCCATGGCCGCTATCAAGAAGCTCGTTTTCGATGAAAAGAAAGTGACCGGGAGAGAGATGAAAGATGCCCTCGACGCGGACTGGCAGGGGAACCGTTACCAGCAAATCCGCAGGATGTGCCTGGGGGCGCCCAAGTACGGCAACGGCGATAGCTTCGTCGACACGATAGCTAAAGAGCTTTATAAGTACTGGACAGACATCGCGGTGACTTTCCCGACGGCCTGGGGCGGCACTATGAAGCCGGCCGGCATCTCGATTACCGCCCATGTGCCGGCGGGCTCTTATACCGGGGCCACCCCGGACGGCCGGCGCTCCGGCGAGACTCTGGCCGACGGCACGATGTCGGCGGCGCAAGGGCGCGACACCAACGGTCCTACGGCACTTATCAGGAGCGCCATGACAATAGACCAGATTCCTTTCCAGTCCACCCTGTTGAACGTAAAATTCCACCCGTCCGCGCTGGAGACGACCGAGGACCTCAAGAAATTGGCCGCCTTGATTAAGACGTATTTCGAGTTTGGCGGCAAACACGTCCAGTTCAACGTGGTCGACCGGGAGACTTTACTGGAAGCCCAGCAACACCCCGAAAGGCACCGTGATTTAATCGTACGCGTGGCTGGCTACAGCGCTTACTTCGTGTCACTGGGGAAACCGGTGCAGGATGAGATAATCCGGCGCACCGAGTACGCTAAAACAGGCTAGCAGAAAGAAAACAGGTGGGACAGACAGAAGAGACCAGAGGGATGGTCTTTAATATCCAGCATTACTCTATTCACGACGGCCCCGGCATCCGCACCACGGTCTTTATAAAGGGTTGCCCGCTGCGCTGTATCTGGTGCCAGAACCCGGAATCTCAATCGTTAGCGCCGCAGCTATTTTTCACGGGCGAAAAGTGCACCGGCTGCGGCGAATGCGTTAAAGTATGCCCCGCCAAAGCGATAACTATGGTCGATGGCAAGTCCAGGACCGACCGGATTACCTGTAAAGGGGCGGGGAAATGCGCCGCCGCCTGTCCCAATGAAGCCCGGACTATCATGGGGAAAGAGATGAGCGCGGCAGAAGTGTTCCGGGACGTGCACGCCGACGCTGTTTTTTACGAGCGGTCGAGGGGAGGCGTGACCCTATCGGGCGGAGAACCTTTAGTGCAGCCGGAATTTACCTGGGCCATTCTGGAAATGTGTAAACGGGCCGGAGTTTCTACTGCTCTGGATACCTGCGGCTACGCGCGGTGGGACGTTTTAAAAGACATTCTTAAATACGTCGATGTGGTGCTCTACGACTTCAAACATTTTAACTCCGCAAAGCACGCAAGATTGACCGGCGTCGCCAACGGGCTTATACTGGAAAACGCCGGAAAAATCGTCCGCGAGTTCCCGGATATTACTTTTATCGCCCGTATTCCCGTGGTTCCGGGCTATAACGACGATAGCGAGAACATCGGGCGTACCGCCCGTTTTATCAAAGACCTGGGGAAATCGGTGAAAGTACATCTGCTGCCGTACCATCGCCTCGCCGAGACGAAGTACGAAAGGCTGGAGAAATCCGCCGCGCTTAAAATAGCGCCGCCTACCATGGAACATATGGAAGAGCTCCGCCGCCTGGTCGAATCCTGGGGGCTGGAGGTAGTAATCGGCGGGTAAGATAGAATTTAAAGAGAGGAAGTTGATGTGATGACTTACTCTATACGTATCGACAAGAGTGCGCCGATTGAAATGAGGGACGGTACGCTACTGCGGGGCGATATCTACCGGCCAGGCGACAGCGAAAAGCACCCCGCGATACTCACGCGCACCCCGTACCACCGGCAGATGTCCTTCGACATGTCTTTCCTGCCTTACTACGAAGCCGTCATGAACGGCTACGCCATCGTCATCGAAAGCCAGCGGGGCACTTATGATTCGGGAGGGAAAAGCGGGCTGGGCGATAACGCGCTGACTGTGGAAGGGTCGGACGGCTACGACACCGTGGAGTGGATAGCGGCCCAACCCTGGTGCGATGGGAACGTGGGAACGTGCGGCGGGTCTTACATGGGGCTGCTACAGTGGATAACGGCCAGGGAAAATCCGCCCCACCTCAAGGCGATGGCGCCTTGGATATCCGGCTCGGGCGGGGAAGAGCCATCGCGGCATAACGGCATCGTTAACCTGGGCGTGGCCCTGAACTGGCTGCTGGGGATGACGGTGGAGGCCATCGACCGGATGGAAAAGCTCGGCAAGGACGTCTCTGCCATAAGACCGCTCCTCATCAAAGCAAGGGAAAGCCCGGAACTGGTCTATAACTACCTACCGCTTAAAGACGTCCCGCATTTTAACTTCGAAGGAATCAGGGAAATGTGGACGAGCCGTATGCTGGACTCCAGCCGGGACACCCCCGAAAACTTCGAAAAGACGCGCACCCCCTACGAAAAAGTCAGGGTGCCCTGTTTGCATGTCTCGGGGTGGTACGACTTTTACCCCTCGGGCACCTTGAGCCATTTCACGAACATGCGGGAAAAGGGGGGCTCGAAACTAGCGCGCCAGAGCCAGCATGTCCTGATGGGGCCTTGGCTCCACCTGGGACCCACCCAGGGCGGCGACACGGGAGCGTTAGGGTTCGGTTTCGCGGCCTCGAAGCTGGGGAGTGGGCTCGGCGCACATAACCTGGCGTTTTTCGATAAATACCTGCGGGGGATGAAAGTCGACCTGCCGGTGGTGCGCTATTTTGTTATGGGGAAGAACGTCTGGCAAACGGCGGAAATGTGGCCGCCGCCGGAAACGAAATGGCAGAGGTTTTTCCTCCACAGCGGCGGGCGCGCCAATACCGCCGCGGGGAACGGAGCGCTAACGCGGGACGAACCGGGCGCGGAGCTTGGCGATAACTACATCTACAACCCCCATTTCCCGGTGCTTACCTGTGGCTCCCGCGGCCACCTGCAGTTGGTGAGGTTCCCAGGTTCGCCGCAGGAGCAATCACAGGCGGAGCGGCGCGAGGACGTCCTGTGCTATACGACCCCGGAGCTTAAAGAGGACGTGGAAGTAACGGGACCGCTGTTGCTGCATCTTTTCGCGGCGACGTCCGCGCGGGACACCGATTTTACCGCCAAGATGGTGGATGTCTACCCGGACGGACGGGCTTATAACGTGGTGTGCGACGGTATAACGCGGGCGCGCTACCGCAAGTCGCTTTTCGAGCCTGAATTAGTCACGCCGGGGGAAATTAACGAGTACATCGTCAACCTGGAGGCCGTCAGCCAGCTATTCCGGAAAGGGCACCGCATCCGCATCGATGTGGCGAGCAGCAGCTTCCCGGAATACGACCGGAATATGAACACCGGCCACGCGGTCGGCGAGGACGCGGTAGGCGTCCCGGCGTTGCAAAGCATTTATCACCAGGGCGGCTATGCGTCTTACATAGACTTGCCGGTGATAGAAGCGAAGGGGTAAGGCTAGGTGGATTCCGGCTTTCGCCGGGATGAAGAGAGACGAGCAACGGGATTGCCGCGCCTCCGCCTGCGCTAAAGCTACGGCAGATGGCTCGCAATGACAGGAGGAACAAGGAGAAAGCATCCCGACACGGGCTAATGGTGCTCTTCCGCTTCGGCCTTTTCCGCCTCGGCTTTGGTCTTATGCACGGTCTTATCGGGGTGGTTGGGCGGGGAATAAATCGTATACAGCTTTAGCTTCGCGGTCTTCGATGAATTGATGACGTTGTGGTAAGTGCCGGCGGGGACAATCACGGCATCGCCGTCTTTAGTGATGTGTTTTTCCTTCCCGTTGAAAACAAAGGTGGCTTCGCCCTGCTCGATGCGGAAAAACTGGTCGACGTTCGGGTGGACCTCATTGCCGATTTCCTCGCCGACTTTCAAGCTCATCAGGACAAGCTGGGCGTGCTTGCCGGTGAATAAAACCTGCCGGAAATAGTCGTTGCCAAGGGTCAGTTTTTCAATAGCGCCAACGTATCCTGCCATTTTTATTATTCCTCCTTGAATGCGTTAACCCAATTTAGCATGAAGGGCTTTGGTTTGGCAACCCTTTGTTAATAATAAACCTCACCCCCTGGCCCCCTCTCCAAACGGAGTGTTGTGTAGACCGAAGGCAGTTTGTTTGGAGAGGGGGAAACCAGTTTAATAATCCACCCCCTCTGTCCCCCTCCTTTTAAAAAGGAGGGGGAAGTTGGGAAAAGGAAGGCTGGATTCCGGCTTGCGCGGGAATGACAAAGTGCAAAACAGAAATAGAGATTGCCACGCCGCCCCGATTATATCGGGGCTCCTCGCAATGACGGTTGGCGTTAGGCGACGAGTAGTTTAATCAGAGCGCCAATGTCCTTGACTTGCTCGATGTTGTGGAGCATGTCGAGCGCTTTTTCGGCGTTGCCATGGGAAACCGTCTTTGAAAAAGCGACATTGTCGCGGAATTTGGCGATAATGTCTTCCCTTGTCAGCGGTTTTTTAAGCGCGTTGCCCCGGGCGCACTCTTCATACGCTTTGAGCTCGCGGCCGTCTTTCAGGCGGACGGTGACTTCAGAGGCCTCGATTTTATCGGGCGGGGTATTGCCGGTGACGCTTACCTTACGCGCCAGGGCGCCGACCGCGGGGTCGCGGATGAACTCCTCGGTAAGATGTTCCAACTTCACGCCTTTTCTCACCAGAACGTTCGCGACATGGTAACGCAGGCTGAAAATAGCGTTGGCCTGGGGGAAGTCTCCGAGCTCGAAGGGCTGGTTTAGAGGGGAATCGTAATGCATCGGGGCGACGTCGATATTAATGCCTGAAATATCGTCAGGATTTATCTCGTGAGCGCGTATCAAGTCTAAAGCGCAATCGATAGTGGAATGGACGAAGCGGCAGCAGGGGTATGGTTTAAAAGTGCAGTCGCCGTAAAACGCCTTACCCAGATCGCGGGTAAGGACGGCGGGGTCATGCTCTTTACAGTATAAAGCGAAATACCCGTACCTACCGAGCAGGGGGTCTTTGCCCCCTGTCCAGCCTTTCCCCGCCAGCTCCGCGGCGATGATGCCGTCGCGGGCGGCCAGGCCCTGCGCCAGCTTGAAAGCGTGGGCGGCGTCCTGGATGGGCTGAAAGCTCCCGGCGAGCTGGTTGAGCACGATGCCGAAGGCCTGGGTAATCTGATGTTCATTCAAACCCATTAATTTCCCGGCGATAGCCACGGCGCCGAACTTGTTCACCGTGCCGGGCGTGTCCCAGCCGGGGGAGATAGAGCGCGTGGAAGCGGCGGCAATGCGGGTAGTAAGGTCATCGCCGAGAATCAGGGCGGTGAGTAACTCTTGGCCACTTGCCCGTTGCCATTCGGCCACCGTAAGCGCCGTGGGGACGTTGGTCTCGGCGATGTGCGCCCAGACGGGCCTGTCACCGATATAGGGCGTTATCACGCCGTAGTCGAAAGACCGCGCCATGATGCTGTTGAGCATGGCGACGTTGCCGGCCGGGGCTTTACCGCCATGCACCAGGATGGTGGCCTCTTTGTTACCGCCCCACTCCTTAACTAAATCCATTAACTCGCGGCAGCCGCCGCCGTGAGCGCCGCCAATGAGACAGCCGACGATATCGATAAGCCGGTTTTTGGCCTGCGCGATGGTGTGGCTATCAAATGCTTCGAAATTAGTTTTAACGACGTTTCCAGCCAATTCTTCGACTATCATTTGAGACCTCTTTGCCCAGTATAGCGGTTCAGCCCACGACCTCGCAATCCAGGCCGAAAGACGCGACAAGCTGCCTGGCCTTCTGGACCTGCGCGTCCGGCTGGGTGTTCAGCGCTTCCAGGCTGTATTTGCGGTCGAGCTGCTGGTACTTGCCCATGCCGAACTTGTGGTAAGGCAGGAGGTCTACGCGGCGCGCTTTAAGCGAAGCGGCTAAAGCGGCGATTTTCTCAAGCTCCTCTTCGGAATCGTTAACGCCGGGGATAAGAGGGACGCGTATGATTACCGGGATTCCTTTTTTAATGACTATCCCGAGATTACGGAGAATTTTATCGTTAGGCTGGCCGGTCCATTGGCGATGGGCGGTGGGGTCGGTCAGTTTAATGTCGAACAGCACCAGCGAGGTATATTTGAGGACTTTTTCCAGCGCTGCGGCGCTCGCCAGCCCGCAGGTCTCGATGCAGGTGTGGATGCCGTCTTCTCGACAAAGGTTGAATAACGCGGCAACGAAGTCGGGCTGGGAGAGCGGTTCCCCGCCGGAGACGGTGACGCCTCCCCCTGATTCACGGAAGAAATCAACATCCCTTTTAACTTCGCGGAAGACCTGCGCGGCGGACATTTCTTCGCCAAACATTTTTAAAGCGCCGGGGGCACAGGCTTCGACGCATTCGCCGCAGTTGGTGCAGAGCGCGCGGTCGATAGTGATGGTTTTGCCGGCGAGGGAGATAGCATGAAGAGGGCAGACCTCAACGCAGCGGCCGCAGCCATCGCATACGGAATCGCGGTGGGCGATTTCCGGGCGGGGGTTCTGCGACTCCGGGTTAGAGCACCACAGGCAGCGCAGCGGACAGCCTTTCAGAAAGACGGTCGTCCTGATGCCGGGCCCGTCCTGGATGCTGTACCGCTGGATATTGAAAACAAGCCCTTTGACGTCCTCCGGGTTTTCCGGAGCCCGCGCCGGGCCGCGCGCTTTAGACATCAACTGCCCTTCAGACCGGTTCAATTCAATCCGTGTTCCGTCCGGGCAATAATTTCGTCCTGTACCGCCGGAGGCAGGTCGACGAAGTAAGCGCTGTAGCCGGCCACCCTGACGATGAGGCTCTTCCACTGCTCGGGGTGCTGCTTGGCCGCGAGCAAATCTTCCCGGCTGGTGATGTTGAACTGGATGTGCCAGCCGCCGCGGTCGAAGAAGGTCTTGAGCATCGCAAGCATTTTTTCGATAGAAGGGCGGGTCTGCAGCATCGACGGCGTGAGCTTCATGTTGAGCACCATGCTGTCCATGTTCCACGGAATCTGGTCTACCTTGGTGGCGGATTTTATTAAAGCGGTAGGCCCATTGGTGTCAGCGCCCACCATCGGGGAAAGGCCGGCGTCATACAAAGGCGTCTTGGCATTTCTGCCGTTGGGCAACGCGCCGGTCACCTCGCCGGCAGGATAGTGGCCGGTAAGCGCCGGGCGGGAAACGCGCCAGGGCCGGCCCACGGCGGGGTTCGGCTTTTGCAGGATGATTTCATTGCACTTCAACGAAATGTAGTTAAAGATATCATCCACGTAATCATCATCGTTACCGTATTTGGGGGCTTTCAGACACATCTGGTGGACATCCTCGTAGCCTTCCCAATTGGCCTTAAGCGCCTTCATGAGCTGGGCCATGGTGATTTTCTTGTCATCGAAGACGAGCTTCTTGATAGCGACGAAAGCGTCCGCGGTATCGACGCAGCCGCGCTGGCCGAAGCAAACGCCCATCTGGGGATAGCGCTCGCCGCCCTCGTACACGTCCAGGCCTCTTTCCAGACAGTCTTCAATCAGGATAGAAGTCAAAGGCGTCCCGACATGTTCCACTTTGCATGAGTAGCCGACCCAGTATTCCGTAGCGCCTTTCTCGACGAAGTAGTCGTACTGCTTCCAGAAAGCGTCATAAAGCTGCTCGATTTTAGTGAATTTGGCGACATCGCCCGTTTCCGGCCCGCATTTAAGCCCGGTGCGCGGGTCGACGCCGTTATTCAGGGCTATCTCCAGTACCTTGGGCACGATAATGTAAGCGGCAATTTTGCTGGCCAGGTTGCAGTGGCTGACAACATAGGAAAGACAGCCGGCGGCGCTCCAATCCACAGCGTCTTCGTAAGCGTACCCGGTAGCCAGGAAGTTTCTGATGGCAATCCGGTCGTTGAGGAAGGCCGGGATGCCGCCGCGCGTTTCAACGTTGGTCTCGATGGCTTTTACCATGAAATCGTGGTCGATGCCGTTGTGGCAGCGGATATAGATGCCCGGCTGCGGCATTTTAATCTGCTGGGCGACTTCCAGAATCAGGAAAGAGAGGTCGTTGGTGGCGTCTCTGCCGTCCAGGGTGGTGCCGCCGATGGTGACCTGCTGCAACAGCGAGCCGGCGGCCTCTTTCTCGAAGTACGAGCCGCTCACCATCTGCATCTCGTTCAGCTTTACCCAGACCAGGCCGATAAGCTCGGCGGCTTCCTGGCGGGTAAGCGTGCCTTCATTGATTTCTTTTTCGTAATAGGGGTAGAGCCACTGGTCCATTCTGCCCGGGCAGGGGCCGGAATGATAGGGCGCTTCTTTGCGGAGACCGATATGAATGAACCAGTAGAACTGCAGGGCTTCACGGAAAGTGCGCGGGGCGTTTTCCGGCACCCAGGTGCACGTCTCGGCGATTTGCTCGAGCTCTGCCTTGCGGACCGGGTCTTTTTCTGCTTTGGCCATCTTTTTAGCCAGGTCGGAATAGCGGCGGGCGTATTTAATCAAAGCTTCACAGGTCATTATCATGACATCCAGAATGACCAGCTTGTGGAATATCGCCGTATAGTCATTGGGAACGGCCTGGGACTTTTGAATGGTCTTCTGTTTTTCCGCCTTCGCCTTTTTGATAATGCCGCCGAGGCCATCTTTCATGATGCGGGGATTGTAAATGGTCTGGGTCTTAAACACCGTGCCGTTGACATCGGGCAGGACGGCGACCTTGCCGCGGCGGCCGTCAATGAGCTCGGTATACGCGTCTCCCATTTTTTGCTGGTAAGCTTTATAAACGATATCGTTAACGGATTTGCCTGTCCAGTATTTAGCGATCTCGCGGATGCCGGCTTCGTCGCTGTCGATGGTAGCGGACATGACTTCACTCATGGTGCGGGCGTTTTTAGAGTCCAGCTGTTCCAGGACGTCGTAAGGGTTACATTCGGGCACGATTTCCGCGCCGCGGATAGATTTGGTTTCGACGCCGACGATAAGCTCGCCGTCACGGATGATAATAGGGGAGTCTTCGAGAACGCGGGCGAAGGCCTTGGCCCAGCGCAGGCGGTTGGGGTCGGCCTCGGTCTCTTTCCACGAAGCGGTCAGCGAGCGGGCGCGTTGAAATAAAATCTCACGGGGAGAATTGATGCATTCCTGTTTGCGCTTTTTGACACGGTCGGTAAGAACATTTACTTTAGGGGTCTCTTTCACCGCCAGAGTGCTGATTACCATAGCGTCCTCCTACAAGATATTACACCTCGATGTTCTATTTAGAACTTCTAAGCTTTATTATAACACATCTGTCAAACAAATAACATGAAAAAAATTAAATATTTGTATAATTTGGTAGTTGTTACTTGATGGCTGGGATTAGGGGCGGGTGGTATAGCGAAGTTAACAATCTCCAAATAGCCGCTCATATTCGAGCTTGACACACGTTTTAACTTTGTTATATTATTTGAAAAACATTTGGTATCGTTCTATTTAGAATATAACGTTATTAGGAGGTGCTAAAGCTTCATAATTTTGTTGATGAATACGAACGCGCATAATCAATTATTACAGGAGGAAAGAATGAGGAAATACTTTATTATCCTGGCCGCAGTTCTCTTGATTTCATGTATGCTCCTGATAGGTTGCTCGACCGCTACCACTACTCCGTCCCAAACCACCTCGAAACCGGCCACAACGACGACTACCACAAAACCGGCGACAACTACCGTCACGCCGAAATCCGGCGGGACCCTCAAGTATGGCGAGTCTCTCTGGGCCGGCGCAACTTATGGCTGGCCGGGAGACCCCGGCTGGTTGGTCTCGCCGCCACTTGCCCCCGTCTTCATGGACACCATCCTTGCGGTGGATACCAAGGACATCATTCACCCGAACCTGGCCACCGCCTGGCAGGTATCCTCGGACCTCAAGACCATCACGCTAACCCTACGCCAGGGCGTCAAGTTCCACGACGGGTCGGACTGGAACGCCACGGTCTGCAAGTGGAATCTCGACCTGCTGGTCACCCCCAAATTTGGCGATTATGCCTACGTTGGCTCGGTTGACGTCGTTGACCCCTCCACGGTCAGGCTCAACCTGAACCAGTATAGCAACAGCCTCCTGACCACCATCGCCAGCACTTTTGTCGTTTCCCAGCAGGCTTATATTGACCATGGCGCCAACAAGGACGCGGAGACCTGGATGAGGTCGAACATCGTGGGTACAGGCCCCTTCAAACAAACCGCGATGACTCCCAACGTGTCCATCACCGGCACCAGGTTTGACGGTTACTGGGGCGGTAAACCCTACCTGGATGGCATCGTCATGACCAACATTAATGACCAGATGACCAGGGCGCAGGCCCTCCAAGCGGGCGAAATTGACATCGAAGGCGGCAACCCCACTAAAATCGAGGCCGACCTATTGGCCGCGAATAAGAACTTCAAAATCCAGGCGGACTATATCGCCATTTCCTCCCTTGTTCCTGATAGCAAGAACACTGCTTCGCCGCTGGCCAACCTCAAGGTACGCCAGGCAATCAGCTATGCTTTCGACCGGGATTCTATCGTCAATAGCCTGGGCTATGGCTACTGGACATCCACCAGCCAGTACGCGGTGCCGGGCACGGTCTCCTATAATAACGCCATTCCTCCCATCAAACAGGACCTGGTCAAGGCCAAGCAGCTGCTGACCGACGCGGGCTATCCCAACGGTTTCACCACCTCGATTCTCGGCTCCTCCGTGACGAGCTTCAGGGACATGTTGGTGGCGGAACAGGGCATGCTGGCGAAAATCGGCATCACCATTAATGTCAATATCATCGACCATCCAACGTATACTAATCAGATCAACAAAGGCTGGGATGGATTGGCCGCCGCCGGCAAGCTGATAGACGCTAACATGGGCTGGGCTCTCACCACTAACTTCGGGCAGACAGTCGTTTCCAACGCCAGCCTGGACAAGACCAACGATTTCCAGGCCCTTTTGAACGCCGCTCTGGCATCGAAAGACTATGACCCGGCGCTGGTTGGTAAGGTCGTGAAGTACATGGACGATAATCAGATGGTCATCGTTCTTAACGCCACCATGCGCGGACAGGTAATGGCCAACTACGTGATGGACCCCGGTTTTTACACGTACGACCGCGCCACTTTCTGGAACCCGGCTAAAACCTGGTTGAACAAGTAACCCGGCTGATAACGTAATCTTTGGCGGGGAACGTAACCCCCCGGCATTGAATAAGACGTAAATAGAAAATAGCTAGATTAAAAGACGGGAAAAGATTTATAGACCTATTGTGTTTACGAATCTTTTCCCGTCGTCATACCAAAGAGGTCAGGGGTTTTAGTGACAACGTTTATTGTCCGTAGAATCATATTGGCCGTGAT
>JBEKDL010000015.1:0-28875 GCA_050014355.1 Dehalococcoidales bacterium
GCCCAATGGTGCAGTGATAGCGAGCTCACCGCGAAATCGATGGAACTGTCCGTAAATGGTAGCTGGTGAGCGTCCCCGGCGACAAATTCTACGGAGTATTGCGGCGGTGGCCAGTTGTGCCTGGCGATATTTATCATTTCCTTATTGATATCCAGTCCGATGACCTTAAGCGAGGGACAGCGCCGGCTAATCCCCGCCGCCAGGTAGCCGGGCCCGCAGCCGATGTCCAACAGCAGGCCGGCGGGTTCCGTGCGGCCTAGCACGTTCACCATGATACGGCGTTCCAGCGCGAAGATGGGCCACCGGCTGGTACGGTCGTAAGCCCGCACGGCCGCCGCGTCCTGTGCGCCCTCCCTGTCCGGCTCGCGCGGGATGTTCATCGGCCGGCTCATGTACCAGGCAAGCAGCCCTGCTAAAACGACGACGATTGCCGCTATGATGACCCAGACCATAATTATAAAAGACTACCTAACCATTGCCCGAGTACCAGCAATACGGGGTAAGCGACACCGCTGAAGACTACGATTCCCGCCCATTTCCGGAAGTCCTGCTTGAGCAAGACCAGGAAAGAGATGAGAAACGGCCACACTATAAAAGAAAGCGCGGAAAGTGGTACGAGGATGCCGGAGCTGATGAGAAAGACCTGGTAGACATACATAAACAGCAGCCACACCGAGACATACCATTCAAGGGAGATGCCGTATTCCCAGACTTTGTAGGAAATGCTTTTCACGCCCTTCTTGAGGTTAGCTTCAGCGTCCGGCCATTCGTCAATCGCCAGTCCGATGAATGATATTAAAATGAACGATGGCACGCTGACCACCAACCCCGTCACCCAGGGCGGCGCGCTAGTCGTCGCGAACATCCCCCCGAGTACTGCCAGCGGCCCGCTCGCGGTGCCCAGCGCTATCTCGTGCAGCCAGTTGAACTTGGCTTTCGCGTAGGCGAAGGTCGCCAGCATGCCCAGCACGCCGATAATTATTATCTGCCAACCGACATTGATGGCCAGGTAAATTAATGGTATGAGCGCCAGGACATACCACGCGATAGCGTTGAAGGCTACCTCTTTAACGCCGACGGTTCCCGCCGCGATAACGCTCTGGCCGCCGGCATAGTCTTTCTCGGCGCTGCGCTCCTCTGGACTGCCCTTATCCAGCCCCGTCCATGCGTAGTCCAGGAAGCTGTTGAACGAATGCCCCCCGGCCATAATCAGCACCGTCCCGATAACCCCCAGCCAGGAGTTCAGCGTCATGCCGCCCGCGAGCAGTCCCCCCAGCACCGCCGGGGCGGCGAATAACGGCAGCGCGAACCAGCGCGGCAGCGTCCACAGGTGCACCTTTATTTTCTTCTTCATCTTTTATCCCCTTTTATAAATTCCCCGTCAGCGCCATTAGCCCCAGGATGGTCGCCAGGCTGACCATCGGGATAGCCCAGTTATCATCACCCCACTTTAAAACACCGTATTCGCCGAAGGCCCATTCCGTGAGCGTGGCCAGCGCGGAAGCGACCGCCCCTATCCAGAACGGCTTAATAAAAACCCATGAAACGCTTAAACAGAGGCATAACATGGCCAGCGAACCCCACAGCCCTTTCACCGGGCCGTGATAGAACTGCGACCGTACCAGGCCGGTCACGCCATCGCCCCAGGCCATGAAGAGTAGGCTGGCCACCGCCGCGGCGGGCTGCTTCAGCCAGAGCCAGGCGATGCCGTACACCGGCACCGCGACCATCGGGAACCAGACTTCCGCCATTATTTTGTCGCTGCGGCCGGCGCCCCCCACGCCGCGGATGGCCTCCGGCCTGATAGTGTGGGCCGTCAGGAGCAGCGCGCTAAAGCATGCGGAAATAATGATGGGCCACCACGGCGAGGCCAGAACGTACGAGGCCAGAAAGGCGAGCCCGCCGGCGCCGTGCCCTATCTTCCTAGAAATATAGTTAGGCACGCCGCGGTCATAGACAATATTGGAAACCCAGAGACCCACCAGGACAGCCCCGGCGATGAGCACCACGAGGGGAAGCTCGGCGGTCATGTTGTTAAAAAAGTGCTGCATCTTTGCGACGCGTCCGTCACAGCTATCATAAAGCAACAGTCGTTTTCAGGCAAGTGCCCGGTTCGGTTGTTCACCGGCGGTTTTTTAAATGTCACAGTTTTGTAATTTATTCCGCCCGTTTGTTATAACTTTTCCATCGCCTGACATCTAGAATTTTAGATGTGTGCGGCGGGAGTGGGTCCAATGGCATTATCAGTCGCTAACGAGAATAGCTCTATCCAGAATTTCAGCTCACGCAGGTCTCTTCAAATCTGTTATAGATTCGTTCTGCCGTCAGGAAAACCATACCTTAAGAAGGAGGGAACAGGACGTGAATAACACCACGGCCGTAATACTGGCCGGCGGTAAGGGAGAGAGGATGGGTGTTCTGTGCCAGGCCAGGCCCAAACCGTCTTTACCTTTTGCCGGGAAATACCGAGTAATTGATTTTAGCTTGAGCAACTGTATCTATTCCGAGATAAATAATATTGCTGTGCTAACCGATTACCGCCGCGCCCACCTGGCGGACTATATACACCGCTGGCGCTTGATGAACACCAAGCGCGCCAATCTCCGCGTCCTGGAACCGAAGAACGGCTCCTACAGCGGCACCGCTGACGCCGTTTACCAGAATCTCGGCTTGATTAATAAAGACAAAACAGACACGGTGCTCATCCTGGCCGCAGACCATGTTTATAAACTGGATTACCGCGAGATGCTGGCTTTCCACCATAGGGTCAATGCCGATGTCACCGTCGGTGTCGTGCCGGTGCCGCCGGCGCAGGCTGCACGCTTCGGCACGGTCAGTGTCAGCGCCGATAATAGAATAAGCGATTTCTACGAAAAGTCTCTGGCATCGTTGAGCAATCTCGCTTCCATGGGCATTTATATCTTCAACCGTAAAATCCTCGGGGAACGCTTGATGGAGGATGCTGCCAGGCCGGGCTCACCGCACGATTTCGGCTACTCCATAATCCCCGAAGCGGTAAAAAAACACCGGGTCTTCGCTTATGTGTTCGCCGGATACTGGCGGGATATCGGTACCATTGATACGTATTATCAGACCAATCTGGAGCTTGTCCGTGCCCGGCCCCGTTTCAGCCTTGACGGTGCCTCTCCGGTCTTGACCCGGGAACACCTTTACGAGCCGCCATGTATCGGCAGCCAGGCTGGTATTATGAATAGCCTGGTCAGTCCGGGCTGTGTCATCCGGGGACGCGTGGAGAACTCGGTGCTCTCGCCCCGGGTGTGGGTGGACGAGGGCGCGGTGGTCCGGGATTCCATCATCATGGGGAATACCTTCATCGGCCGTGATAGCATCGTTGACGGCTGCATACTGGACGAATGGGTGAAAGTAGGCGTTCATTCCTACGTCGGCCTTGGCCACATTCCGAACGCCGTAGATGAAAACATCACGGTGCTGGGACAGGGAGTCACTATCCCGCCTGATACTATCGTGGAACGCAAGAGAAAATCGATACCGGAGCGCTCCCCTGCCGGTACCGTGATGACCGTCGTGGCTTTCTCCGGGGGTCTGACACCGGGTGTAAGCACAGACACATCAACTATCAAAGTAGTGAGTTAAATAATCAACCCGTTGCAGGAAGCGGATTAAGCAACTGCTGCAGCAGGAAAAGAGAAACTCACAATTAAAAGACGAGACCACGTTATCGCTGGTTTGACCAGGGTTGAAAATTTAAAGGGAGGTAACTGACAATGGTTGAAACGCTAAAACAAGGGACGAATATGATGCTGACCGATGTACCCGAGGAGTTCATCTTCAGGTGCCAGAATGGCCATACGATGCGCAACATGCGCGAGCTTGCCGGAGAGCTCAAGACTATGTCCGAAGAAACTTACTCTTTCCACGCCAATCCCGAAAAGAACGACTTCGCTACCTGGGTTAGAGATATCATCAAAGATGAGTGGCTGGCCATGAATTTACAGAAAGCGAAGAACCGGGGGCAGGCAGCCAGGACGGTGGCCGACAGGATAAATACGCTCTCTAAAAGAAAGTGACGGCGTTACCAGGTACTGAAAATGGACACTCGTATGGCCGCATTTAACATCGTATATCCGGGCGCCGGCAGCGAGCTTTTCCACTGTAAAAAGTGCCGCGGTTAAACCCGGTTTTATAGATGAGCCGTTATATCAGGCCGCTTCCCAGGGCCAGGCCGATGCCCAGCAGCATCACGGCTACCATGACCTGTATTACCCGCATGGTGACTTTCTTCAGCCAGAAGTTGCCCAGCAATGCTCCCGCGAAGCCGGCGGCGGTCGTTACCGCGAGGAGAACAGCATTTCTCTCTGCGCTGACCAGGGAAAAGCTGGTGAAGTAGACCGCCAGGCGCGTTATATCCACCATGACCGCGATAACCGTGTTGGTGGCGATATAGCTTTCTTTTCCCAGCCCGCTTTTTATCAGAAAGGCGCTGCGCATGGGGCCCTGCTGACCGGAAAAACCTCCGAAGAAGCCGCTTAAAAGCCCCCCGAGCGGGAGGTATTTCCGGCTGAACGAGATTTTTTGCAGCTGCGGCAGCACCTCCCACAGCGCGAAGAAAATAATTATCACCGCCACGGTAAGCTTTACCGGGGTTACGGTAAAAGTGTTCCCCAGGAGCTGGTAGCTGAAGAGCTGTTTCAGGACGGTCACGCGCGTCAGCAGTTGCGCCCCGGCGAAAGACGCAGCCACCGCGACAAGTCCGAAACGGAGTATGATTCCTCTATCGGCATGCTTGGCCACCAGCGTTAACCTGAAAAGGTGATTGAGCAAATGCACCAGCGCCGTGAGCGCTATGGCGATGTTCACGGGAAAGAAAATGGCGACCGCGGGCAGCAGGATGGTCCCCAGTCCGAAGCCGGAGTAAAAAGCCAGAAGCGAGGCCACCAGCGCCACGGTCGGTATAATAACGTATTCCAGCAAATGTATCTCCTCCCCGGGCGGATTAAATGCCGGACCAAACGTCAGAGTTACTTTTTCGTTTAAAATATAGCAAGTCGCCCATGAAATAGTTATATCCTGGGCGATAAAATAGTTACATCGTTGTGACATTTAAGCTGGGACGCTCTACACTAAGGCCGCCGTACCGTGCTATAATCTTAGTTAGAAATAAACTTGTAGAGCTTTTCTACAAAGATATAAGGTGAACTCGATGAGAAACATTCGCACGTGTCCCAATTGCGGGCGTCCGGTTTTCGGCACCCGGTGTAAATACTGCAACTATATCATCACGGGCGATAAGCCCGTTAAAAAAGAGCCGCCTGTTGCGCCCGCCCCGCAGCCTGCAGCACCTGCCCCGCAACCCGTCGCGGCCCCGGAACAGGCTGTCTCGCTTCCGGAACAGACAACTGCTGCTCCAGAACAGACAACCGCGGCTCCAGAACAGACCGCCCAGCTTCCGGTACAGACAGCCCCGGAAATCGTAAGTCAACCCGTGCCTGAAACGCCTGTCAGGCCGAACATGATGGTGGTGATGGATGCCCAGCAAAGGGCGCGGCGCATTATTCACACGGCGGAACAGAGCGCCCGCGACTTGCTCGCCAGGGCCAGAAATGAAGCCGATACTAAATCGGCCGGGATTATCGCGGATGCCCAGCGTAAGGCGTCTGAAATGCTGGCCGATGCCGAGCATGCTGCGTCAACAATCGGTGACAAAGCGCAGGCCGAAGCCAATGCCGGGGCAAAGGCGATTTTGGCGGATGCCCGGGAGACAGCGGAGCAGACCACACGCGAGGCGGAGCAGGCTGCCTCCGAAATGTCTGACAAAGTTAATTCGGAATCTGAAAAAAGGTCCGCCGCCATTATCGCGGAAGCCCAGACAAAAGCAAACCAGCTCGTGCGGGAAGCGCAGCAGACTGCCCGCGAGATGATTTCCCGGGAAACCATCAGGCGGGAAGCCGAGGCGGAGTCTATCCGTATCGTCGATGATGCCCGTCAAAAAGCTGAACAGCTTACGCGCGAGGCTGAACGTTCGGCCGCGGAATTCGTGGACAGGACTACCGCCGAAACCGAAGCCCAATCGAACGCTCTTATCGCCGACGCCCAGCGAAAGGGAGAGCGTATCCTCCAGGAAGCGAAAACAACCGCCTTGGAAATGACCCGCAAAGCCAATACGGACGCCGAGAACAAATCGAACGCGCTGGTCAGCGATGCCCGGCAAAGGGCAAACAAGATTTTACAGGATGCAAAACAGACGATTAAGGAACTGATAGCTAAAGAAAAGATTGTCCGGGATGCGAAGACCGAAACCGCCAGGATAATCGCCAACGCGAAGCAGAAGGCCGACCATATCATACAGGAGACGGAGCAGGGCATTCCGGAACTGATTAAAAAAGCCCAGGCTGAAGCCGATAAACAGGCGGCCGCCATTATCGCGGAAAACCAGGAAAAAGCGGCCCAGATATTGCGCGAAGCGGAAAGTTCCGCGGCGGAACTGGCTGCGAAAACGCAGGCCGACGCCGACGCCAAAGCGGCATCGATTATCAGCGATGCCCGGGAAGAGGCCGTTTACGCCCTGCTGGAAGCGAACCAGGCGGCCGCTCAGACCGATGAAAAAGCCGCCATGGTGATTACCGATGCCCGGCAGGAAGCCGCCGAAATCGTGAGGAACGCCGAGATGGCGAGCGCCGAAGCTGAAACAAGAGCCGCCGCGAGCCTCACCGATGCTGAAAAAAAAGCGTCTGAAATTATTGCCGGGGCGGAAAGGGCGGCGGTGGAACTGGCCGACCGCGCCAAGGCTACGGCCGACGCCGATTCCGCGGCTATTATCGCTGAAGCCGAGAAAAAAGCCTCCCAGATTCTCCAGGACACCAGACAGGCTGTTAAGGTACTGGCCGCTAAAACTAAGGCCGAAACCAGCACGAAAACGTCCGCCATGGTAGCTGATGCCAAACAGAAAGCGGCCCAGATTTTGCTCGAGGCAAAACAGACCGCCAGGGAGTTAGTGTCTAAAGAAGCAGTCTTGAAAGAAGCCCAGGCTGAAGCCGAGAGGGTTACCGCCGAGGCCAGGCAAAAAGCGGAACATCTCCTGCAGGAAACGGAACAGGCCGTCGCGGAATCGACGGAAAAAGCTAATTCCGAAGCCAAACTGAAATCGGCAAACATCGTGAATCAGTCTCTGGAAATCGCGGGTAGAATGATGAGCCTGGTCAAAGGTGAAGGAAAAAGCGGCTCCGGACAGAAGCGCGGCGGCCCCCGCGCCGGTTCAAAAGCTGACATCAACCGCAACTACCAGGAGATGATTAAATTCGTGATCGAAGACTACCGCGCCGGCACCCTGAAAATGGACGATAACAAGGAGCTCATCGAAAAAGTGAAGTCCTTAAAGAAAGATGATGATTGGGAATCCCTGCCTTCCGATGTCAAAGCCCTGGCGCTGATTAATATGCTGAAACACAAAGTCCCGGACGCCTAATCTGCCGTAAGGGATTGTGTATGCCATTAGCCACTCAATCACCGCACCTTGCACCAAAACAATAGTACTATTGACATATTACATTAGATAGTATAAACTATTAGTATAATGTAAACATATGCATATGTGATAAATAAAAATTATCCGATGAGTTATTAGACATTACTGGAATTCAAAATGAAGTCGAAGACGGAATTAACTTCAGAAGTCATGGAGCTTTTTCAAGCGCTGGCTCATAGCCGGATGCATTACCAGTTTAAGCCGTGGCAGCACCTGCACGTGCCTCTGGCGCAGCTTAAGAGCCTGTTCCTTATCCATATCAAGGGCAGCGTCAGCGTCCGGGACCTCGCTTTAGACCTGGGCGTGACTCCTGGCAATGTTACCAGCATCGCCGACCGCCTGGTGGGACAGGGGCTGGTGACACGCCGTGAAAACCCGGAAGACCGCCGCATCGTTTTATTACACCTGACCGATAAAGGCCGGAAAATTATTACCGACATCCATGAGATCAGTCATAGCCACATGAAACATACTCTGGAAAGAATGAGCGCGGAGGACATCATGGCCCTTCTCCGCGGTATAAGGGCCTTTTTAGCGGCCATCGAAAAGGACTATCAAGAGCTATCATTAAAACAAAACAAAAATAAGGGACGTTCCGATATTTCTTCTCCACCGCCGGCGCATTCACATCACTTTCATACGATGAAATCCTCCTGATTTGATTTGCCCGTCCGTAGAAAATTATCGGATTTTTACATTCGCGTTGGCGCATATTTACTGGTTGGAGCTTAATAGGGAAGATTGAATGACAAAATTAGTTAAATATCTCGGGCCTTTTGTCTGGTCAATCCTGGCCATTCTGGTCCTTCTGTTCGCCCAGGCCATGGCCGACCTCTCGCTGCCCGGCTACATGTCTAACATCATCAACGTGGGCGTGCAGGCGGGCGGTATCGAAAACGCCGTGCCCCAGGCCATCCCCTCCGCCGAGTTCAGCAAGCTCACCCTGTTCATGACCGATAGCGAAAAAACGCAGGTCACCGCTGACTACAGGCTTCTGGATAAGGCAGCGCTTTCCGCCGGCGATTATACGAAATACGTCAAGACTTTACCCCTGCTGGCCACCGCACCGGTAGACATTTTAAACACGAGCGATAAAGCCGAAATTTCTAAATTAGACCCGATTTTCCGGAAATCCATTGCCATCGTCGCCGCGATTGAAAAAACCGGGCTTTCCGGCCTTCCCGGCGTCACTATCCAGATACCGGCGGGCACCGACCCGTTCGCAGTCATCGCCCAGCTGCCCCCCGCCCAGCTGGAAGGCATCCAGTCTCTTGCCGCCGAACAATTTAAAGCTGTCCCGGATACGCTCCTCAAGCAGTACGCCACGGCCTACCTTTCCGCCGAGTATAAAGTGCTGGGGATGAACACCTCCCACATCCAGACTACTTATATGCTTAGAATCGGCGTCATCATGCTCCTGCTCACTCTCGCCAGCGTGGCCAGCTCGGTCACGGTCGGCTACCTGTCGGCGCGCATCGCCGCCGGCCTGGGGAAGGACCTGCGTCGGAAACTGTTCGTTAAAGTCAGTGATTTTTCCAGCACCGAGTTTGATAAATTTTCCACCGCATCGCTGATTACGAGGTCGACCAATGATATTACCCAGATACAGATGCTGATGGTGATGATGTTCCGGTTCCTCTTTTACGCGCCTATCATCGGCATCGGCGGCATCATTAAAGTGCTCAATGCCGACCGTTCGATGCTCTGGATTATCGCCGCCGCGGTAGGCGCCCTGCTCATGCTGATGGCGGCAATGTTCTCCATCGCCCTGCCGAAATTCACCGCCCTCCAGAAGCTCGTCGATAAACTGAACCTGGTCATGCGCGAGATACTCACCGGCCTGATGGTTATCCGCGCTTTCAACACCCAGCCGCACGAAGAGAAAAAGTTCGCTAGCGCCAACACCGACCTGATGAAGACCAGCCTTTTCATCAACCGCGTTATCGTCTTCATGATGCCGGCGATGATGTTGCTCATGAACGGCGTGATGTTGCTCATTGTCTGGGTCGGGGCGCACCAGGTCGATGCCGGCCGCATGCAGGTCGGCGATATGTTCGCTTTCATCCAGTACGCTGTCATAATTATCATGTCCTTCATGATGGTCTCGGTTATGTTCATCATGCTGCCGCGCGCCAGCGTCTCCGCCGGGAGAATCGATGAAGTGCTGGTGACCGACCCGGTGATAAAAGATAAGAAAGAGCCCCGGTCGTTCAACGGCGAAACCAGGGGGCTGGTGGAGTTCAGGAACGTGTCCTTCCGCTACCCTGGCGCGGAAGATTACGTCTTGAAAGATATCTCCTTTACCGCCCGCCCCGGACAGACGACGGCCTTTATCGGGAGCACGGGCAGCGGTAAGTCCACCCTCGTTAACCTTATCCCGAGGTTTTATGACGTTACGGAAGGTCAAATCCTCGTCGATGGCATGGATGTCCGGGATGTCGCGCAGCGTGACCTTCGGGAAAAAATCGGCTACGTCTCGCAGCAAGCCGTGCTTTTCTCCGGCACTATTGCCAGCAACATCAGGTACGCCAACGAGCTGTTATCGGACACGGACGTCGCCCGGTATGCCGAGACCGCCCAGTCCCTCGATTTTATCACCACGAGTGAGCAGGGTTATGATACCGCCGTCTCCCAGGGGGGCGTGAACCTCTCCGGAGGTCAGAAACAGCGGCTCGCCATCGCGCGCGCCCTGGCCAAGCGGCCGGAAATCTATATCTTCGATGATGCCCTGTCCGCTCTCGATTTCAAGACCGACGCCACCCTGCGTAAAGCGCTTAAAAAAGAGACCGCCGAGGCTACCATGCTCATCGTTACCCAGCGCGTGAGCACCGTCATGGGCGCGGAGCAGATTGTCGTGCTGGACGAAGGCAGAGTCGCCGGCATCGGGACGCACAAGGAGCTGATGGAAACCTGTGAAGTATACCGCGAAATCGCCTCGTCCCAGATGTCAAGGGAGGAGCTCATCTCATGAGCCAGCCGAATAATACCCCATCGAGAGACAGCCAGACAAGCGCCGTCCCCCTGGGTAGAGGCCCGATGCGACGCGGCCCAATGGGCGGAGGCCCCGGCGGACATGGCCCGATGGCGGCGGGCATGATGGCTGTCGAAAAACCGAAGAGCTTCCGTAAGACGATGCGCACTTTCCTGCAATATCTGAAGCCTTATCGCGTACAGCTGGTTATTGTCTTCATTTTCGCCATTGTCAGCACGGCTTTCATGATTATCGGGCCCAAGATGCTGGGGAATGCCACCACCCGGCTCTTTACGGGCGTCGTAGCCAAGGCCATGCACGTGCCCGGGGCAGCCATCGATTTCGGATACATCGGCCGGATTGCCATTACCTTGCTGTGCCTGTATGCCATCAGCTCGGCTTTCAGCTACGCACAGGGTTATATCATGGCGGGTATTTCCATGAAGGTCACTTATACCTTCCGCCAGAAAATCGCGGAAAAGGTAAAACGGATACCGCTCAAGTACTTCGATAGAAAAACGCACGGCGAGGCTTTGAGTCTGGTCACCAATGATATCGATACCATCAGCAACACTTTGACCCAGAACCTGTCCCAGATAGTCACCTCGGTGACCACGATTATCGGCGTCCTGGTGATGATGCTGACTATCAGCTGGCTGATGACGCTGGTGGCGCTGGTGATTTTACCCCTGTCCTTCGGTCTGATTACTGTTATCATCAAGGCATCACAGAAGTATTTTAAAAGGCAGCAGGACTACCTGGGGCACGTTAACGGCCATGTCGAGGAGATTTACTCCGGCCACACCGTGATGAAAGCCTTCAACGGTGAGGGGAAAGCTGTCGGCCAGTTTGATAGATTAAATGACGAACTCTACGGGGCAAACTGGAAATCCCAGTTCCTTTCCGGCCTGATGATGCCTATCATGACCTTCGTTGGCAACCTCTCCTATGTCGGCGTGGCTATCCTCGGCGGGTACCTGGCGGTGCGGGGGACCATCGGCGTCGGCGATATTCTGGCTTTTATCCAGTACGTCAGGTCTTTCACGTTCCCCATCGCCCAGACGGCCAACATCGCCAACGTGCTGCAGTCCACGGCGGCCGCGGCCGAGCGCGTTTTTGAATTTCTCGATGAAGAAGAAGAGGTCGCCGGGCCGGTGACCGCTGCCAGGCCGGAGAAGGTGGTCGGCCGCGTTTCTTTCCAGAACGTCCGCTTCGGTTATAGCCCGGACAAGGTGATTATTAAAGATTTTTCCGCCGAGATTCAGCCGGGGCAGAAGGTGGCCATCGTGGGTCCCACGGGCGCCGGCAAGACCACTATCGTCAAACTCCTGATGCGCTTTTACGAGCTGAACGGCGGCGTTATCAAAGTGGACGGCGTGGATACCCGCGAGTTTACCCGCGAAGACCTGCGCAGCCTCTTCGGCATGGTCTTGCAGGATACTTGGCTCTTTAACGGCACCGTCCGGGAGAACATCCGCTACGGCAAGCTGGATGCCACCGATGAGCAGGTGGTGGCCGCCGCTAAAATGGCCCACGCCGACCACTTTGTGAGAACACTACCGCACAGCTATGACATGGTCTTAAACGAGGAGACGAGCAATATATCGCAGGGACAGAAACAGCTCTTGACCATCGCGCGCGCTTTCCTGGCCGACCCCAAAATCCTTATCCTGGACGAAGCGACGAGCTCCGTCGATACCAGGACGGAAATATTGATACAAAAAGCCATGGTCGACCTGATGAAAGGCCGCACGAGCTTCGTTATCGCGCACCGCCTGTCTACCATCAGGGATGCCGATATCATCCTGGTAATGAAAGACGGTGATATCGTCGAGCAGGGTAAACACGAAGAATTGCTGGCCGCCAACGGCTTTTATGCTTCCCTCTACCAGAGCCAGTTTGAAACAGCCTCCGTGGCTTAACGCTGTCTCATTTTTTTAGGTATCTATTTTCGGTCCAAGGGAACTTACCAGTTGGAAATTTCCATCCATTCAGCATGAAGTGGCGGGTATTGTGATACCTCCGCGATGGCTTGCTTTTGCTCTTTCGGTGTCATCGGTTTAAATTTCTGCGCCGCTTTTATTACATTCGGCCAGAGCTTGAGCTCACCTGGCAACGCTGCGGTACAGATGTCCTGGCTAAGCGTGTACCGTACACATTTTTCGATATCTTCCGCCTCATCGAACGGCTCGTACCAGGTCTGGTATTTATGTTCACCCTCCTCCCCGTCCGGCCAGACTCGCTTGGCCACTGTCTTAATAGCGAAGACCCCGACATTCTTTTCCCGCGCCGTCTTGAGCAGCGGGCGCCAGTCGTTCCAGTTATTAAAATGGGCTGCGTGTACGCGGTTCAGGGGGAACATCACTGTATCGAAGTCAAAGCGCTTTAACGCTTCGTTAAAAAGGACCGGGTGATGCCCGGTAATCCCGATAAAGCGTACCAGGCCCTGCTTTTTAGCCTCCAGTACCGCCTCCAGTGCGCCGTCCGGCCCCAAGATAGTGTCCAGCTCGGTCTGGTTTTTAACACCGTGGAACTGGAAAATATCGAAGTAGTCGACGTGCAGCCTTTCCAGCGACTTTTTCAGGCTTTCCCAGGCCCCGGTTCTGGTACGTTCCGTGGTCTTGCAGCCCAGGAAAAAGCCGTTGCCGTGCCGCTTGAAATACGACCCCAGCCGCGCCTCCGCTTCCCCGTAGTCAGGCGCCACGTCCACCCGGTTGATGCCGGCCTCAAGTGTCATCTCGATGGCGGCGTCTGCTTCCTTCTGTGTCACGCTAAACCCCACGGCAAATCCTCCGAAGGTGAGGATGCTGCTCATTTGCTCTGTTTTGCCCAGCTTTCTCTTTTCCAATTTATCCCTCCGATTTTGTTTCTGACGCTATGATAGGTTATTGTTAATACCTGTGTGCCATTGTCAGTTGTAGCCGAAATCATCCTTGGTAAAGCAATTATACATCTCGTATAAAATCTAAACAAAGATTTTCCATAATTTGACTGGTTGATGCAAATTGCTTCTTCTTTTCTTTGACAATGGAAATAGTATCAGTCTACAATTCATCATCCAAGGCAATTAAAAGGAGGGTTGAAAATGGCGACATTGCAAGAGTTGCAGGCCCGTATCCAGAGGCTGGAGGACGTTAAGGCAATTGAGAAACTCCAGCGAATCTATGGTTACTACCGCGACTATGCCGACTGGGATAAAATCGTCGACCTGTTTTCCGATAAAGCGGAGTCAGTCGAGGTTGCGGATTTGGGTGTTTACAAGGGCAAAGCGGGCGTCAGGAGGTTTTACCAAAAGCTGCTCGGCGCCGAGGCGCCCGGGCCCGGGATGCTTTCTCTCAAGATGCAGCTCCAGGGCGTTATTACCCTCGACCCGGATGGACAGACCGCCAGCGGCCGGTGGTACGGGTGGGGGATGGAGGCCTTGCCCGCCGCCTCGCTTCACCATGGTGAGCTGCGCCAGACCTGGACCTTTGGTGTTTACGAGAACAAATATGTTAAAGAAAACGGGAAGTGGCTCTTCAAGAAGCTGTTGTTCAGCCTTACTTTCCGCACGCCATACGAGGACGGCTGGTTGAAGACGCCGGTCATCGGCCAAAACGGGCCGAGCAAAGAGGTGCCGCCAGACGCCCCGCCGGCCAACTATCACCCTTACCCTTCCCGCTTCCGGCTGCCGTACCATTACATGCATCCTATCACCGGGAAATAGCCTGATTTGAGGAAAGGAGGTTTATCATGGACTTAGCAGAACTGGAAAAACACGTGACCCTGATGGAAGATATCCAGGAGATTGAAAATCTCCAGATGAAATACGGCTACTACTTCGAGACACAGCGGAATGAGGATATCGTGGCCCTGTTCTCCGAAGAAAATACCGAGTCGGTCGAGATTACCGACCACGGCCTGTTCAAGGGCAAGAAGGGCGTCAGGACATTATATCTGGACTGGATTGCGGGCCGGGCTGACCCGACGCGTACAGGCGGACTGGCAATGCCCGGGGGTATGGTCTGCATCATGCAGCTCCAGGGCGTCATCGAAGTCGCTCCCGACGGCAAGACGGCCAAAGCCCGCTGGAACTGCTGGGATTTAGAGGCGCGCCCGTGGAACGGCCTGATGAGGAACTACTGGCTCCAGGGCTATTATGAAAACGAGTACATCAAGGAAAATGGCAAGTGGTTTTTTAAAAAGCTGCACTGGAACGACACTTTCTGGACTCCCTATGAAGATGGCTGGCTGAAGACGCCGCTGCTGGGCAATATGAATGAGCACCCCACCATTAAAGCCGATGCCCCACCCACCGCTTTTCATCCGTATCCGTCCGGCTTCCATCTGCCATATAGTTTCAAGCACCCGGTAACAGGCAAATGATACCAGATAAAACCAAAAAATCACGGGTGGCGCTGGTGCCCTGCGCTTCTTACGATGAGGAAGAAGTGCTCGCGGCGATGAAAACCGGCTTCGACCTCCTTGGCGGGATTGGCTGTTTCGTCAAATCCGGTGAAAAAATTGTCCTCAAGCCGAACGTGCTCATCGGCGCCAGCCCCGAGAAATGCGTCTGCAC
The DNA here is from genome assembly GCA_050014355.1 of Dehalococcoidales bacterium. GTDB lineage: Bacteria > Chloroflexota > Dehalococcoidia > Dehalococcoidales > RBG-16-60-22 > Fen-1077. Next base: position 15,034 of record JBEKDL010000015.1, read on the forward strand.
GCATCCGGCCGTTTTCCGGGCGGCGGGGAAGATATTACTGGAGGCCGGCGCCAGCGTGACCTGCGGCGATTCGCCCGGTTTCGGCGGCGCCAGCGTAAATATGTCTCTAGCCGGATTGAAAAAAGTGGCTGACAAGCTCGGCATAAGCCTGGCGGATTTTTCCCACGGCAGGGTGGTCATGCACCAGACGGCGCTTTTAAACCGGCGCTTTATCATCGCTAACGGCGTCCTGGACGCTGATGGGCTGGTCAGCCTGCCGAAGCTGAAGACTCACGGGCTGACCCGGATGACCGGCGCGGTGAAAAACCAGTTCGGGTGCGTCCCTGGCTTATTGAAAAACCAGCAGCACGCTCGTATGCCGGACCCTTTCAATTTCGCTACCATGCTCGTTGATTTAAACACGCTAATCAGGCCGCGACTTTTTATCATGGATGCGGTAATGGCCATGGAAGGCAACGGTCCCAGGAGCGGCCGACCCAGAAAACTGGGCGTCTTGCTTCTTTCCAGCGACCCCATCGCCCTGGATGCCGTGGCCTGCAAGCTTATCAACTTAGACCCTGCGTTGGTGCCGACCTCCGCGCCGGGTGAAAAGGCCGGGCTCGGCACATACCATGACGAAAATATAGAAATCCTAGGGGCAAACGTGGAAGATTATCTTTGTCTTGACTTTGACGTTGTCCGTAAGCCGGTCGTTTCCCATACCGGCGGGCGTGTGAGCAAATTTATCAAAAACCGTTTCAGCCCCAGACCTGTCATTAACGCGTCGCTGTGCAATCAGTGCGGAACGTGTGTCCAGCACTGCCCCGTCGACCCTAAAGCGGTGGACTGGGTCGGCGGTGACCAGTCCCGGCCGCCGGCTCATAACTATAACCGCTGTATCCGCTGCTTCTGTTGCCAGGAGCTGTGCCCCCAGGGGTCGATTTTCGTGCAGACGCCTTGGGCTGGTAAAATCCTTTTCCGTTAAGGCAGTTCCTCTTTACTTGTCTTATCCGACTTGCGCGTTAAGGGTAATATCCTTGATAATTTAACTATCCGGGACTAAAAGTATCTACGGAGGTCAATCTTGAGAAAAGTCGCTGTGGTTGGCGTGGGCGAAACGAAGTTCAGTGGTCCGCAACCCAAGACGCAGGTCGAGATGTTCGCCGAGGCCGCGACGGAAGCCATCGCGGAATCCAACCTGAAACCTAAAGATATCAAGGCCCTGTTCGTCGGTAACGCGCTGGGTGATTTCGCTGAGGGGCAGGGGATGCTGCCGGCCTATGCCGCGGAAAACATCGGCTGCCTGTACGTGCCTGCCAACCGCTATGAGGGTGCCTGCGCTTCCGCTAGCATGGCGTTGCGGGACGCTTTCATGTGGGTGGCCTCCGGTTATTACGATATCGTCCTGGCGGGTGGCGTCGAAAGGGCGGCCACCATGGGCACCGGCCTGGCCACGCGCACCTTCGCCATGTTCAGCGATGCCCGCTACGAATACCCGGCCGGGGTCACCTTCCCGGCGGTCTTTGCCATGCTGACCCATCTGTACGCTTCGAAGTACGGGATTCCCCTGCCAAAACTACGCGAGCAGATGGCTCGGGTGAGTATTCAGTCCTATAAACACGGCGCGGTCAACCCCAGGGCGCAGTTTTTCGGGAAAAACGCGGATATGACCGTGGAAAAGGTGCTCGGCAGCTTCGTAGTCTGCTCCCCGCTGACTCTGCACGACTGCTGCCCCTTCTCCGATGGCGCCGCCGCGGTAGTGCTGGCCTCGGAAGCCGTGGCGAAAAAGCTGACGAAGAAGCCGGTCTATGTCACCGGCGTGGGGCAGGCGTCCTGCGGCCCGCTTTGCAACCAGAGCGATTACCTGCCGCGTATCAGGGCGCGCGAGCTTTCATCGCAGGAAGCTTATAAAATGGCTGGCATCAAACCGTCAGACATCGACCTGTGTGAGCTGCATGACTGCTTCAGCATCGCCAGCCTGATTGCCACCGAGGGCCTCGGGTTTTTCGACTACGGCAAGGCCGGCGAGGCCTGGGAAAAAGGGGAGGCGGATATCGGCGGGAAAGTTGCGGTGAATCCCTCCGGCGGTCTGAAAGCCAAGGGACACCCCATCGGCGCGACCGGCGCCGGGCAGGTATATGAAGTCGTGAAGCAGCTCCGCGGCGAGGTGGAGCCGCAACGCCAGGTACCCAATGCTAAAAGAGGCCTGACGGACACCCTCGGCGGTGATGGTGGCACACTGGTCAACATGATTTTCGAAAGGGGCTGGTAGTCAAATGGAATACAAGCTGATTTTCAAAGACTATAACGAAGCTCTCAAGCAGGGCAAGCTGCTGGGGCTCAAATGCCAGGCCTGCGGCGCTATCACCGTACCGCCTAAAATGGTCTGCCGCCAGTGTACCAGCCCGGATATGACGGTCACCGAGCTTAAAGGCAGCGGCAAAATCCTTACGTTCACAACCGTGTTCGTGGCCGCGGAGGGGCGTGAGGCTGAAATTCCTTACGTTATCGTAATGGTGGCGCTGGACGATGGACCGTGGATAATGGGCAACCTGGAAGGCATCGACCCCAAGACGGCTTCGATGGAGCTCATCGGCAGAAAGGTGAAGATGGGCAGCAAGGTCTTTGCCGGGGATAAATATTCCGCCGGTGAAAGCGCCCGGCCGGTATTCAGCCTGGTGAGTTAAGATTGCTATGGCGGAGCATTATTCCCGGCACATTAAATTTGAAGGCATACTCAATTTCCGCGACCTCGGCGGGTATAAAGCGCATGGTGGTCGGACGGTAGCCTGGCGGCGCGTTTACCGTAGCGCGGAAATGATGAATATGACCAACGACGATTTCCGGCGTCTTACAGACGAATTACGGCTTACTTCAGTCATCGACCTGCGCAGTTCGCTCGAAAGAGAGAACCATGGCATCGGGCTGCTGTCTGAAGCCAGAATTAAATATCATCAAGTCTCCTTTCTCTCCGATGGCGGCGACCGTAAAGGAGACAGGATGCGTTACACCGATTTTAACAACATGGGGGAATTTTACGCTAAACTCGTGCAAGTGCAAGGTTTCGGCAGCCGGGTTGTCGAGGCACTGGAAATCATCACCGAACCGGGGAATCATCCACTGGTCTTCCACTGCGCCATCGGCAAGGACCGGACCGGCATTCTCGCAGGTATTCTTTTAAGCGCGCTAGGCGTCGGGGATAAAGATATTATTGCCGACTACATGATGTCCGCTCCCCATGTTCTGGTTATTCTCGAACGCCTTAAAAGCAAGCCGGAAACAGCCGAATTTGCGAACCGGTTTCCTGCCTTTGCCTGGGAAGCCGCTCCAATATCCATGACTTTATTGCTGGCCGCCCTTAAGAAAGAGTACGGCTCTGCCGCAGGATATTTAAAAGAGAACGGTGCGGACTCTTCCTTAGTAAAGCGTTTGGAACGGGCGCTGCTGGTCTGAGTTAGGCAAGTACCCTGTCATTCTGAGTCCCGATGTAATCGGGACGTGAGAATCCAAATGAGAAATATACCCCATCCACGAAACCACTATTACGTTTATATCTTGACAACTGCCAAGAATTCGGCTCTTTACACCGGCGTCACCAATGACCTAATACGCCGTGTTTATGAACACAGACACGATTTAATAGAAGGATTTACCAAGAGGTATAAGGTGCATAAACTCGTATATTATGATTTTGTTGAAGATGTCATGGCAGCTATCGCCCGTGAAAAGCAGATAAAAAGCTGGAAAAGACAAAAGAAGATAGACTTGATAAACACATTCAATCCAGACTGGCACGACTTATTTGATGAGCTGATAGGATAAACAGTAAAAGGGGTAGATTCTCACGTCGTTCCGACTGGGTCGGGACTCCTCAGAATGACGGGGTTATCACTCTCTTAAAATGCTCCTTGCAATCGTTACGCGCATTATCTCGGAAGTGCCCTCGTAAATCTCGGTAATCTTGGCGTCGCGGAAATAGCGCTCCAGAGGATAGTCTTTCGTATAGCCGTAGCCGCCGTGTATCTGCAGCGCTTTGCTCGTGACGAAGCCGGACATTTCCGAGGCGAAGACCTTGGCCATGGCCGCCTCTTTAACGTACGGTTGTCCTTTATCGTGCAGGTAAGCGGCGCGGTAGGTCAGCAGGCGCGCGGCGTCAATCTGGGTGGCCATATCGGCGAGCATCCACTGAATCCCCTGGAAATTCGCGATGGGCTGCTGGAACTGCTTCCTCTCTTTAGCGTAGTTCAGCGCCGCCTCGTAAGCGGCCCGGGAAATCCCTACGGCTTCGGCGCCTACCGTCACCCGGCTTTCATCGAGAGCGACCAGCGCGATGCGCAGCCCCTGGCTTTCTTCCCCGAGGCGGTCTTCTTCGGGCACGAAACAGTCCTGGAAAATAAGCTCGGTGGAGGCAAGCCCCCGCAAGCCCATTTTGTCTTCACTCTTGCCGACGGTAACACCCGGATTATTTTTATCCATGACGAAGGCGGTGATTCCTTTTTGCCCGAGCGTTTTGTCCACGGTGGCAAAGACAACTATTGTGCCCGCCCTGTCCCCGAGGCTGATGAAAAGCTTATTCCCGTTGATGACATAGCCACCCTTACGGCGCGCAGCGGTAGTCGTTATTCCGGAGGGGTCGCTGCCGGCTTCGGCCTCGGTCAAAGCGAAACAGGCCAATTTCTCACCGCTGGCGTGGGGCGGCAGGAATCTCTTTTTCTGCGCCTCCGTCCCGCACTGTATAACCGGAGCTATAGCCAGCGACAGGCTGACGCGCAGGTAGTTATCGATAGCGGCGGAGGCCCGCGCCAGCTCCTCGACAGTGATGCAGAGTTCCATCAGCCCTTTGCCGCTGCCGCCGTACTTTTCCGGTATCGTCAGCCCGAAAAGCCCCAGCCCCGCCATTTTGCGGAGTTCCGCGGCCGGGAAAGCGGCGTCCCGGTCTATCTGCGAAGCCACCGGCACCAGCTCTTTCTCGGCGAAGTCATGCAGCGTCAACTGCAACATTTTCTGTTCTTCCGTCAAATCAAAGTCCATGTTCGCCCCTGTTCTTTACTTTATCAAATTTATCGGCGATGCGCGCGGTTAGTTCCCTGGCAGCGCGCGACGGACTCATTTTTCCTTCCAGCACATCGTCCACCAGGCTTTCGATATACTCGCCGCCATCCAGCGCCCGCAACGCATCTTTAATTGTGCTTTCTGCGGCCTCCATGAGCCCCAGTTTCGCCCTTTCCCTGCGGCGCTTTTCCAGTTCGCCGCTTTTCCGGAGAAGCTCCCTGTGACTGGAGATGGCCCCGCCGAGCTCGCTCGTGCCTCTATCGTTAATGGCCTCGGTCAGGAGTACGGGGGGCTGCCAATCTCCGGGACGGTGTGATTGCATTTCCAACATCGCTTCGAGGTCAGCTTTCAGGCGGTCGGCGCCTTCTCTATCGGCCTTGTTGAGAGCGATAATGTCCGCCGACTCGATAATACCGGCCTTCATCATCTGGATTTCATCGCCGGCTCCCGGGACCAGCACCAGCACGGTGGTATCCGCCGCTTTAACGATATCTATCTCTATCTGCCCCGAGCCTACCGTCTCCACGAAGATAATGTCTTTGCCCATCGCCTCCATAACGTGAATCGCCCCCAGGGCCGCTTTAGCCAGTCCCCCCGCCCAGCCCCGCGTGGCCAGGCTGCGGATAAAGACGGCGGAATCGGCGCTGTGGCGCTGCATCCTCACCCTGTCCCCGAGGATAGCGCCGCCGGTGAGCGCGCTGGTGGGGTCGATGGCGATAACACCCAGGGTCATACCCTGCCGGCGGAAATAGTCGATAAGATTGTCCGCGAGGGTGCTTTTGCCCACGCCGGGCGCGCCGGTAACGCCGACGATATGCGCTTTACCCGTGTGCGGATAAAGGCTTTCCATTTCCGCCAGGGCTTCCGGCGACTCGTCCTCAATCAGGCTGATGAGCCGCGCGGCAGCCCGGACATTCCCCTTCAACACTTTAGCGGCAAGGCTCATTTGCACTCCGTGCAGGTTTGGTACATAAGAGTATAGCAGAAAGCGGGACGGAAGCGCATTCGGGGAGATACGAGCCTGGTACCGGCTGGTTTAACAAAACAGGGGGTCGCGGCATTATCGCAACCCCCTGTTTCTGTGCTTTTAATGTTTTACGTTATGACTTTTTTCTCAAAGCGGTTTTAATGTCTGGGGCCGTGCCCGCCGAAGTGACCATGACCATGACCATGCTGGCCGGGTAAGCCGTGCGGGAAGTAGCTCTGGTCGACGGTGCTCTGCAGTGCCATCACGCACTCCGAATCGACTTCCGGTAATTCTCCGTAACCCTCATAAACCCAGCCGCCTTCGGCTGCCTGGTTATCCACCAAGTAGTCAACGGCGTCGGAAAGAGCATCGCGCGTACCTTTACTCCATCCCTTTACAGCATCCAGGCCAAGGATGATGTAAGCCGTGGTTTGATAGTCGCTATCCCAGGAGCCATCTGCTCCCTGGTTGGCGAGCAGGTAATTCCGATACGAATCAATCGTCGTATGGAACATGAAGTCGCCGCCAATATCGTGCAGCGCCCAGAGCAAAGCGCCGTAGCTGCCGTTGGTGTAATCGTATCCACCGTAAGGCACGTTGACCCAATCGGCCGAACGCCTTATTAACTCTTTCGCTACATCATTAGCATATTTCTTAAAACCGGCAGCATCCGCAGCCCGGATTTGTGATGCCACGTCCCAGCCCGCCAGGGAAGCACGGGCATTGGTATCGAGAAAGCGTGATACGAGGCCTACCGCCGTGAAGTCCACGGTTACTACGGTATACCATTTCTTAGCCGTATCAAGGTAAGTCTTGTCCTTGGTGTCCTGGCATAAACGCACCAGGAATTCCACGTCCTGGGAATATGGTCGCTCAGTCGGCGCTGCCGCGTAGCGCTGCTTCAGGACGTTGCCTGCCTTTTTGGCTCCATCAAGAAAAGCTTTATTCCTGGTTTTCTCGTAAGCGGCTAATAGCCCGGTCGCCGTGATACCCTGGAGGTTGCCATTATCAAAATTCCCGTCTCCAACTAACCATTCCCAGTTATAGGGGATGGCTCCGGAGTTTGGCCCCTGCGTGGCCAGGAGGCGGTCGCCGCCTTTGTCAATGGCATTGTTTAAAACGCTCTTGCCATCGGGCTTGTTCGCCAGGGCGGGGAGGGATATTGTCAGGACCATGACCAACGCAAGTATCAGCAGTATTGCTAACCTGAAAATCCTCTTCTTCATTTAAATTTTAGCTCCTTTTCCTGATTATTGAAGCAAGGTAAAATTACTGTGCCGTGTGCCTGCGAGGTGCTTTATGCATTCGCCAGTTTAGTCATGTCATCTCGGCTACCTCCTTACCTGTAAAATGTGTCTCGGCCAATGTACTCCCGAGGACAGATATTGTTAAACTGCGAACAATCATAGTCCAAACCGTTCATTTTGTCAATGAAACAATTATGAAAGATCACGAGTGAGGAGGTTCAGTTGACCAACGGAGGCGCCGCTTTACGACGATTTATTTGTGGCTGTCAGCTGGCTGCCGAGCCTGGCCTCGAGCTCGAGTCCTTCCGGCAGCGTCAGGTCAAGTCCTTGCGTTACCGCCCGCTTGATACAGCTAACCGCCAGGGGATTATGCGATTTGATTTTTTTGGCCATTTCTTCCGCCTCCGGGAGCAGGTCGGCGCAGGCGACTACCCGGTTGACCAGCTTCATTTTCAATGCCTCCGCCGCCGTAAGCCAGCGGCCGCTTAAAAGCATATCGAGTGCGGCTGCTCCGCCTATCACCCTGGGGAGAGTCTGGCTGCCGCCCGCCGCCGGGATAATGCCCAGCCCCGGCTCCGGCAGGCCGAAACGGGCGTCGTCGGAAGCCAGGCGGATATCGCAGCAGAGGGCCATTTCCAGTCCCGAGCCAAGCACGAAGCCGTGCACGGCGGCGATAAACGGTTTTTCGATGCTTAAGAATAGCCCCCATACATCCCTTTCGAAGCGCGCCTGCCGGGCGATGACAGGCGAAGGGGCGGTCAAAAATTCCGTGAGGTCGGCGCCGGCGCAGAAGGCTTTCTCTCCCGCCCCTTTCAGTATAACGACCCGTACCTCCGGGTCGTCTTTAATCGCGCCGAGCGCTTCATAAAGCTCGTCCCGCATCTTGATATTGTAAGCGTTAAGGACATGGGGGCGATTCAGGGTAATCTGCGCCGTGCCATCCTGCTTTTCATATCGTATAGTTTCAAAACCGGCCATCATTACCCTTTACCCCATCTCCCGAGATATTTACCCAGGACCAGCCCGATGGCAAGACTAACGAAACACGCCTCCACCGCCTCGTGATGCCAGAAATCCAGCCATCTGAACCAAAAACCATTGTCTAACCTCTGGTGAAACAGTAACAGGACAGCTATAAATACTGATAGGACGGCTAGAATTTCAGGCAGGTGACTTCTTATGGCGGCTCTTCTGGCAAACGCTAATACGATAACTACCCCGATGGCCAAACCCGCTAAAAATTCAATCAGGCTAATTTTCACGGCTTCTCCTTTGTTATATCAGTGGGAACAGGTTGAAACGGAATCATTTCAAGTTTACGGCGCTTTATTTCCCCCTGTATTCCGGCTTTCTCTTTTCCAGGTAAGACCTGATGCCCTCGGTGCGGTCGGCAGTGGTGTGCAGTAAAAAGTAAAGGTCGGCCTCCAGGCGCAAACCTTGTTCCAGCGTCAGGTCCAAGCCTTTATTGATGGCCTCTTTAAGATATCTCAAAGCGATTGGCCCTTTAGCGCCGATGGTCTCCGCCAGCTTTTGGACTTCTCCATCCAGCGCTTCAGGTTCGCAGACCCGGCTTACCAGACCTATTTCCAGGGCTTCCCGCGCACTGATTATTTCCGCGGTCATTGACAGTTCCAGCGCTTTACCCTTGCCGATAAGGCGGGGCAGCCGCTGGGTGCCGCCGTCTGCGGGCATCTGCCCGGTGGCCGCCTGGAGCAGGCCGAAGTGCGCTTTAGCCGAAGCAAGCCTGATATCACAGCTTAAGGCCATCTCCAGTCCTTCGCCCAGGGCATCGCCGTTAAGCGCGGCAATGACTGGCCGGTCGATAGCGGCGATGCTTTCCGCAGGATGGTACTGGCCTTCTTCCCTGATATCCCCGCCGGCACAAAAAGCGCTGCCGCGGCCGGTTATTGTGACTGCGTAAATATCATCGTCCTGGTTGACTGACCGGCAGACCTCCTCAATCTCCTGCGCCATGGTGGGGTTCACCGCATTGCCCGTTCTGGGGCGGTTCAGCGTGATACTTGCGATGTGGCCCTGCTTACTGAAAATAATCGTTCGGTACGGCATTGGATTCTCCTGCGGGAAAACAGTCTGTTTAATCTTAAATCCGCCATCCATACAGCGTCAAGCTCGCAACACGTAAATTGGTTGAAAGCTGTCTTCTAGTACCCGGATTATGACATTATAAGTAGTTAGTGTATCATAGAATTAATAGAATAAATATTTAGTACCATGTCCTGTTATTAGCAATAAATTAAAGAACGTTAATACCGCAGGATTGTCACACTTGAAACAAAAAACCGTATGCTACTATACTAAGGTGCTAATCTCATTAGGTGACTAACCTTCTCCGTAATATCCGGTCAGGAAGTGATATGGAAAACAAATCAGGGCCCTGCCGTGGTGGTAAAAAGGGTACACCGGGCGCCGGTAAAATCCCGCGGGAAGGCCGTCCGGCACCGCCAGAACGCACCTCGTTCCCGCACTATAACCCCAATCCCGTTGTCGAGCTGGATACCTCCGGTAAAGTCCGGTATGTCAATCCCGCCGCTAAAAAGCTTTTCCCCGGCCTGTTGCGAGGAGGCAAAAAACACCCTTTCCTAGCAGGATGGGACAAGGTGATTGAAGGTATCTCACCCTCTAGACCGCACGTGCTCGAGCGGGAAATCGCCATGAACCGGCTCTGGTACCGTCAGACGGTTAACTATGTGCCGGCTCTAGGAGTCTTCCGGGTCTACGCCGCGGACATCACCGAGCGTAAATTGGCCGAGGCCAAACTCCTTCGTGCTTACGGCGACCTGGAAGCCCGTGTCAGGGAACGTACCCGGGAGCTTGGCCAGGCCAATAAAGCCCTGTTAAAAGAGGTCGATATACGTACACTGGCGGAGGCGACCGTCAAGGCCGAACAGCGGCAGTTCAACGATGTCTTGGAGGCGCTGCCGTGTTACCTGGTGCTTTTGGCCCCGGACTACCACGTGCCCTATGCCAATAAGTTCTTCCGCGAGCGTTTCGGAGAGTCTCACGGCCGGCGCTGCTTCGAATACCTTTTTAATCGTACCGAACCCTGCGAGGTCTGCGAAACATATAAAGTCTTGAAAAAAATGAAACCACTCGAATGGGAGTGGACCGGCCCGGACAGCCACAACTACTATATTTACGATTTCCCATTTAAAGCTATCGGCGGCTCAACCCTCATCATGGAGGTTGGCATCGATGTCACCCTGCAAAAGCAGGCCCTCGTTGAGCTGCAAAAGGCGCATGACGAACTGGAGATGCGCGTCCAGGAACGGACGGGGGAGCTAAAAGAGGTCAACCGACTGCTGCGGCTTAAAATGGTCGAACATCGGGATGCGGAGGAAAGAGAAAAGCTGGTAGCCGAAGAATGGCAGACGACCTTCGATTCCATCACCGATTTGGTCTCGATTCAGGATAAGGACTGCCGGCTTGTCAGGGTAAACAAGGCCTACGCCGATGCCGTCGGCGTGAGCCAGGAAGAGCTGCACCATAAAAAATGTTTCTCGGTGGTGCACCATACCGATTGCCCCGTGACAAATTGTCCCCATATCGAGACCATGAAAACAAAAAAATCGGTCACCTGTGAGTTGTACGAACCGAGACTCGGGCTTTATCTCCAGGTCACTACCTCCCCTGTTTTCGACGCGGCCGGCGAACTCACCGGTTCGGTGCATATCGCCAAGGATATTACCGAGCGCAAGCAGGACGAACAGGAGATGCTTCACCTCAACCGGCAACTGCGGGCCATCAGCGATTGCAACCAGGCTATCGTCCGCGCGAACGACGAACAGGCACTCCTTATGGATGTTTGCCGCATCATGTGCGAGGTAGTGGGCTACCGTATGGCCTGGGTCGGCGCGGTGGAACATGACGACGCAAAGTCGGTACGGCCGGTCGCCTCGTATGGCGATGATAGCGGATATCTCGCCAAGGCCAATATTACCTGGGCGGACACGGAACTCGGGCGCGGCCCCACCGGTACTGCCGCTCGAACGGGTAAGACTGACTTCTGCCAGGATTTTATCACCGAACCTAAAGCTGCTCCGTGGCGGGAAGCGGCGCTCTCACGGGGTTACCGTTCCAGCATCGCCATACCGCTGTCTGACACTGCGGGCAACATTTTCGCGGTATTCTCTTTATACGCTGGCCAGCCTAACGGCTTCACCACGGCTGAAATCGAGCTCCTGGAGGAGCTCTCCGGAGACCTCGCTTTCGGCATCAGCGTATTTCGCGAGAAGGTGAAACGCCGTCAGGCCGAAGACACTCTGCGCGAAACGCGCGACTACCTGGATAACCTGTTCAACTACGCCAATGCCCCCATCATCGTCTGGGACCCGGAGTTTCGCATAACCCAATTCAATCACGCTTTTGAGCGCCTGACCGGGCGCGCCGCTGCCGCTGTTCTGGGCAAGAAACTGGATATCTTGTTCCCGGATGATAGTCGGGAAAAGTCGATGAAACATATTCGTGAAGCCACTACCGGAGAAAGATGGGAGGTGGTGGAAATCCCCATAATCCATAAAGACGGGACGGTGCGTATCCTGCTGTGGAACTCGGCCAACCTCTATACCCCGGACGGCGAGACCGTGGTCGCTACGATTGCCCAGGGCCAGGACATCACCGAGCGCCGACAGGTTGAGGAAGCGATACACTTTGAACGGGACAGGATGATTGGTATTCTTAACTCGATGCCGGACGGGGTCGCCATCATGAACCGGGATTACGGCCTAGTATACACAAATCCGTCGATGCGAGCTCAATTCGGCGATGTCGCCGGACGGAAATGTTACCAGTACTTTCACGGTCTCAACGACGTCTGCGGGGCGTGTACCAATGACGAAGTTTTCCGCGGCAAGGCCGTGAAACGGGAAATACAGGTGACAAGGACCGGCAAGACCTATGAGATTACGGATGCGCCACTGCAAAATGCTGACGGCAGTGTTTCCAAACTGACGATATTCCACGACCTTACCGAGCGTAAAAAGGTTGAGCAGATGAAAGACGAGTTCATCGGCCTGGTCTCCCACGAGCTCCGCACGCCGCTGACGGTGATAACCGGCTCCCTGCGGACGGCCTTGTCCGAGGGAGTGCCTGCCGAGGAAGCAAACGAGCTCATCAAGAACGCTACCGAGGGCGCCGACCAGCTGGCCGCTATCCTGGAGAACATGCTGGAGCTTTCGAGGTACCAGGCCGGACACCTTAAACTGCGTATGGAGCCGGTGAGCATTTCCGGCACCGCCCGCAGCATCATTAATAAATTAAAAGGGCAGGGCGTGAGCCACCAGTTTTCTGTTGATATTCCGGGCGACCTTCCCCCGTTGGAGGCCGACCCTGTGCGGGTGGAAAGAATCGTTTATAACCTTGTAGAAAACGCCACCAAATATTCGCCCCCCGGCAGCCAGATAAACGTTTCCGCCCGGGTGGAAGGGGATTTCATCGTTACCGCGGTCACTGACCATGGCCCGGGTATCTCTCCGGGAGACCAGGCAAAATTATTCGAGCTATTTCAGCAGCTGGAAACATCCCGTCGCCCGACCACGGGGGCCGGGCTCGGCCTGGTGGTATGTAAAAGACTGGTGGAAGCGCAAGGGGGATGGATTAAGGTGGATTCAGCGCCGGGGAAAGGCTCGACATTCTCTTTCGCACTCCCGAAAAGCGCAGCGCCGCTATAATCTGACGGCGGCAGCCTGAAATTTCAGCGGTCTATCAGCGCCTGTATCCTTTTTATCATCTCGTCGGGCTGAAACGGCTTGGCTAAAAAATCGTTGGCGCCCAGCTGTATGGCATCATTGTAATTTGAGGCGCTGGCGCTGAAGGTGATAACCGGCAGTTGGGAAAAACAGCGTAGTTGCCGGAGCACCTCAAAGCCGTCCATTCCGGGCATGATGATGTCAAGCAGCATAATATCAGGCTTGGCCGATTTAACCTGCTCCAGGGCTTCCTCACCGGAACAGACGGTGATGACGTCATATCCGCGGAGTCTTAAATCGATGGCAATGAATTTCAGCACCTTCGGGTGGTCATCCACCACGAGAACGCGCCGTTTTTCCGGATTATTGTCTATCAATTAATATCCCAACCCGCAATTTTTCAATCGCTTTAGCTAAATTTAATTAATTATAACGTTAACCCTGCAAAAAAGTCATAAATAAATGTGCTAAAATTATTGAATATATATAACATTTTTTAACACTTGACCGTTCTCGATGAAAGGAGCTAGCTGTGGAGCAAGGTAAATATGGCAAATTCTTCACCAAAGAACCGTTGATGAAAGGCCCGTTCGGCCACCCCAAACCCCTCTATTTCAGCGGCGACCGCGGCGGCGATATCAACTTCGGTGTGCTATGGAACTACATCACCGCGCCTTTCCGCATGCCGGAAGGACCGCATACCCACCCTTTTAACGAGGTGTGGATGTTCCTGGGCGGCGACCAGTCCAACGTCAAGGACTTCCACGCTGAAGTGGAGGTCTACCTGGGCGAGGAGCAGGAAAAACATATCATCACCAGCATGACCGTCCTGGAAATCCCGCGCGGGCTGGTGCACTGCCCGCTAATCTTTAAAAAGATAGATAAGCCGATT
>JBEKDL010000016.1:0-48249 GCA_050014355.1 Dehalococcoidales bacterium
TACAGTGGGGTTAGACGAGAAACAAATCACTGAGTATGTAAGATGGCAGGGGGGCCAGGATTCAGGTCAAGCAAAGCTTGACCTGTAAAGTGCCACGGGCTCTGCCCGTGGGTATCTACAGCCTTCTTATTTTTTAACCTTTTCAGCCGTGATTCCTCTGCCATGGCTTCGGAACGAGAATTAAATTCCCGATAACAGGCCAGTTTCCAGGGGCCACGGCTTTTAGTCCAGAAGATTTTACCTTCATTATGCCTTCGTAAACGGGCTTCAATATTGTTTGTCTGACCTATGTAAAAACGTCCCTCGTTGTTTTGTAAGATATATACAAAGAAAGGCATAGCTGGTTTAATAAAACATGGCTCCCGAGGAAGGACTCGAACCTTCGACCAAGCGGTTAACAGCCGCCCGCTCTACCGACTGAGCTACTCGGGATCGTTAAATATACCCTCCAGCCAAGCGGTTAATCCCGATTCATCGGGACTCTACCGACTGAGCTACTCGGGATCGTTAAATATACCCTCCAGCCAAGCGGTTAATCCCGATTCATCCCGATTCATCGGGACTGAGCTACTCGGGATCGTTAAATATACCCTCCAGCCAAGCGGTTAATCCCGATTCATCCCGATTCATCGGGACTGAGCTACTCGGGAAGGTGATAAATAATCCCTGATATTATCGCTTTTTCAGGCTGTTTAGTCAAGTTACTGCGTTCGTCGCTTAAAGCTGGTATAATATAAATATACTTCAAGGACAAAGAGGAGAAATCAATAAGTGCCCTTAGACGATAGAGATTACATGAGGAGGTCATCCCGGTCTTCGAGGGGGAACCGGGGTACGGGGGGCTACGAGTGGTTCACGCAAAATCCGGTGCTGGTGCTGATTGCCGTGAATATCGTATTTTTTCTGGCAACGAGCATCCAGTCTAACCTGTTAAACCTGCTGGGGCTGGCACCTTCGCTTTTCCTGGAAAGGCCATGGACAATCATCACAAGCATGTTCGTCCACGCCAATTTCCTGCATATCTTCGGCAATATGCTGACGCTGTTTTTCTTCGGCCAGGCTTTAAAGCAGCTGGTAGGCCCGAACCGTTTCCTGGCGGTCTATTTCATCGGCGGGATAATAGGGAACATCGCTTTTATACTGTTGAAAATATCCTCACACAGCGTGGTAATAGGCGCTTCCGGGGCGATTTATGCCGTGGCCGGGGCGCTAGTGGTGCTGGTGCCCACCATGAGGGTATTAATGTGGTTCATCGCCCCCATGCCTTTATGGATCGTAGTGCTTCTGTTTTTCATACTCTGGTCGTTTGTCCCCGGGGTGGCATGGCAGGCCCACATGGGCGGTCTGGCTGCCGGGCTGGTGGCGGGGTACATTTTCCGGCGAAGCGGGCGCTATTACTATTTACGATAAGAATATAATCAAGAACTTTGCCTCCCGCCGGGGCGGCAACGACAATCCGGGGGGCTCATTTCAGCTTGACTTTTACGTTGGCCGTATCTATAATACTTAAGTTGCCTGTTTGATTTTTTACGATGCTTATCTGGTGCCCGAGTAGCGCAATGGTAGCGCAACTGATTTGTAATCAGTAGGTTGGGGGTTCGAGTCCCTTCTCGGGCTGGTTTTTAAGCCGTGGGTTTTACCGGGAGGGGTGCCGGAGCGGCCAATCGGAGCAGACTGTAAATCTGCCGGCCTAAGGCCTACACAGGTTCGAATCCTGTCCCCTCCACCATGTTGTAAGCGAACCACCAGTTGCAGGTATAGACAAATAGTCGTTAAAATCTGTATAATAAAACCGACGCCCACCTAGCTCAGTCGGTAGAGCACATTCTTGGTAAGAATGGGGTCATCGGTTCGAATCCGATGGTGGGCTCGGAAAAAAGGGAGGAAGAAATGGCAAAGCAGAAATTTGACAGGTCAAAACCGCATGTAAACGTGGGCACCATCGGGCACGTTGACCACGGTAAAACGACCCTGACCGCGGCGATAACGCTGGTTTTATCCAAGCAGAACACGAAGACCACGTTCCGCCCCTTCGATAGCATCGATAACGCCCCGGAAGAAAAGGCGAGGGGCATGACCATCGCTATCCAACACGTCGAATACGAGACGGAAAAGCGGCATTATGCCCATATCGACTGCCCCGGCCATGCCGACTTCATTAAAAACATGATTTCCGGCGCAGCCCAGATGGACGGCGCCATACTCGTCGTCAGCGCGCCGGATGGCCCCATGCCCCAGACCAGAGAGCATGTCCTGCTGGCCCACCAGGTGCTCGTCCCTTACATCGTCGTCGCCCTGAACAAGGTGGACATGATGGAAGACGAAGAGCTCCTCGAGCTCGTCGAAGTGGAAGTCAGAGAGATTTTAACCAAAAATGATTTCCCCGGTGATAAAACACCGGTGATACGCGTGAGCGCGCTCAAGGCGCTGGAATGCGGCTGCGGCAAGAAGGACTGTAAATGGTGCGGCCCGATACTGAAACTGATGGACGCCGTGGATAGCTTTATACCGGTGCCCCCTCGTGCTAAAGACCAGCCCTTCCTGATGCACGTGGAAGACGTTTTCAGCATTAAGGGGCGGGGCACCGTGCCGACGGGCAGGGTAGAGCGCGGCGTGATTAAAGTCGGTGATGAAGTCGATATCGTCGGTCTGCACCATGAGCCGCGCCGGGTCACCGTCACGGGTCTGGAAATGTTCCATAAGAGCCTTGACCAGGCCGAGGCGGGAGATGCCATCGGCGCCCTCTTAAGGGGCGTGGAGCGGGAAGACATCGAGCGCGGCATGGTACTGGCGGCGCCGGGCTCGATTAAGCCGCATACCTATGCCGAGGCCCAGGTCTACGTTTTAACCAAGGACGAGGGCGGCCGACACACTCCTTTCTTCAACGGCTATAAGCCCCAGTTCTACATCCGGACGACCGATGTCACCGGCACCATCGAGTTGCCGCAAGGGGTGGAGATGGTCATGCCCGGCGATAACATCACCATGAAAATAAAGCTGATTTATCCCGTAGCCCTGGAAAAAGGTCTGCGGTTCGCAATCCGTGAAGGAGGTAGGACGGTAGGTGCCGGCACCATCGCCAGCATCATCGAGTAATCCATGGCAAAAAAAGCTGAAGCTAGAGGCGTGATTTACCTTGCCTGTCCTGAATGCAAGGAGCGGGTATACACGACCAGTAAAAACAGGAAAAACGATACGCAGCGTTTAGAGCTTAACAAGTATTGCCCGCGCTGCCGGGTGCACCGGATGTTCAAGGAAGCGAAATAGGTCAACGGCGATGACGCAACAGGCAGTTACGACAAAAAAAGGGTTCCGGCTCTTTACCTACATCGGTGAGATTGTTAACGAGCTGAAAAAGGTAGTCTGGCTCTCCAGAAGAGAGGTAGTCTACCTGACGGGGCTGGTGCTGCTGGTGACCATTATCGCGGGAGTCATTCTAGGGGCGTTGGACTTCGGTTTCTCCGCGCTGGTGGACAAGCTTTTCATCAGATGAGGGACCTGCCTCGGGAGGGATTGAGGACGTTCGATGTGCGGCATAATCACTATTTCCCCCCAGAGAGTCGGTAGCGAGGTTATTTGTGGCGGATAACGATAAAAAATGGTATGTAATCCATACCTATTCCGGGCATGAAGAACGTGTCAAGAAGAACCTGGAACAGCGTGTTAAGTTCATGGACACGGGGACCGAAATCGGCCAGGTGGTGATACCCACCGAGGAAGAGATAGAGGTCAAGGCCGGGAGGCGGCGCACGGTAACACGGAAAATACTGCCCGGCTACGTTCTCGTTCAGATGAAGATGGATGAGAATACGTGGAGCGTCGTGCGCAATACGCCGGGGGTGACGGGTTTCGTGGGGAGCGGCAATACGCCCACGCCTTTACAGGAAAAGGAAGTGAGCGAGATACTAAAGCAGATGTCCGCTGAAGCTCCGAAGGTAAAAGTGGGCTTCCGCAAGGGGCAGAGCGTACGGGTCACGGACGGGCCGTTTATCGATTTCGTGGGCGTGGTGGACGAGATAAACACGGAAAAAGGCAAAGCCAAGGTGCTTCTCTCCTTATTCGGCCAGGAAACGCCGGTGGAGCTTGACTTTTTACAGATAGACAAGCTTTAAGTTAAAAGTTAAAAGTCAAAGGTTAAAAATAAAGGTTAAAAGTTAACAATTGGGAGAGTCGGAAACGCGCAGGCGCTTCGGCGGGCTATCCCAGGAGAATATAAATGGCAAAAAAAGTAAAGACAATCGTCAAGCTGCAAATCCCGGCGGGTCAGGCCAATCCCGCGCCGCCGGTCGGCCCGGCGCTCGGCCAGCACGGGCTGAACATCATGGCCTTCTGCAAAGAGTACAACGAGCGCACGGCAGGACAGGCTGGCTCCATCATACCGGTGGAGATAACCGTTTATGAAGACCGTTCTTTCACGTTCGTGTGCCGGACACCGCCGGCCTCGGACCTGCTTAAAAAAGCTCTGAAACTGGAAAAAGCGAGCGGGCGCCCCGGGCACGACGAAGCCGGTGTGCTGACAAAAAAGCAGCTCCGTGAGCTCGCCGAGATTAAATCCAAAGACCTGAATATCAAGAGTATCGAAGCTGCGGAGCGCATCATCGCCGGGACGGCGCGCAGCATGGGAATAAAGGTGGAGTAAGATGGCAACGCACGGAAAGAAATACCTGGAAACTACCAAGCTGGTCGAGGCCGGAAAGGCCTACCCACCGGACGAAGCGGTAACGCTGGTGAAAAAAACGGCGCGCGCCAAGTTCGACGAGACGGTCGAGCTGCACCTGCGCATGGGGCTCGACCCTAAAAACGCGCAACAGCAGCTAAGGGGGGTCGCCCTCCTGCCGCACGGTCTGGGCAAGAAGGTACGCGTGCTCGTCTTTGCGCAGGGCGAGGCGGAGAGGGTAGCGCAGGGCGCCGGGGCGGATGTGGTGGGCGGGGACGACCTGATAAAGAAAATCGAGGAGGGGTGGATTGAGTTCGATACGGCCATCGCGGTGCCGGAGATGATGGGCCGGGTGGGCAGGCTCGGTAAAGTGCTGGGCAGGAAAGGGCTGATGCCTAATCCAAAGGCGGGGACGGTGGTGGGGATGAACGATTTGCCGAGGGTCATCGAGGACGCGCGGAAGGGCAGGGTGGAGTACAAGCTGGACAGGACAGCCATCATCCATGTGCCGCTGGGGAAGGCGAGCTTCGAGGTGAGAGCGCTGCTGGACAACCTGACGGCGGTGATGGAGGCGGTGGTGAAGGCCAAGCCGAGCGGGGCGAAGGGGCAGTACGTGAAGAGCGCCTTCATCACGACGACGATGGGGCCGGGCATTAAGCTGGACCTTTCGACAGCGCTGGCGCTAAGCGCGGCATAGATTTAGGGAACAGGGTTGAGGGTTAAGGGGATAGGAAAGCTCAAAAGTCAAAACCACAGCTTAAAAGTCAAAACTAAGAGAGGGGCAAAAGCCCCTCTTTTTTGTTGTGTCAAGAAAGATAAACTCTAAACTCTAAACTCTAAATTCTAGAGAGGAAAAGGCAGACCTCACCCCCTGACCCCCTCTCCAAACGGGGCATTGAAAGAAACTTAGCTATTTTGTTTGGAGAGGGGGGATTAATTGAGAGTCCCGATGTTGACGGGACTCTCGCGGCGCACTCCCGCTTTTTTGTTGACCTCACGCCATGACCCACTCTCTGTGTACGGAGAGGGGGGAGAAGGTGGGGGTGAGGATGATGGTAATGAGCGGATTCTCACGGTCGCTGACACGACCTCAGAATGACGGATGGGAAAAGGGGGGTGTTGAGGGTCAGAACGACGGAACCTTTACAGTTATTCGTTATTGTGTTAGAATATTCCTAACTGAATAAAGAGTCCCAAGACAGCAGGTGTCCCGATAAAGTCGGGACTTAATAGGTAAAATGCCTGCCGAGGATGCAACAAAAAGTATTTTGTTTTGTCCTTGGGCAGCGCGCTCAAGGACTTTTTATTAGAGAATAGGGAACAGGGTAGAGGGCAAGCAGGAGGCTGATATGGCCACAGAAAAGAAAGTAAAAATCGTCAAGGGACTAGAGGAGATTTTGTCTAAGTGCAGTATCGGCATCATGACGGACTACCGCGGGCTGACCACCACCGAACTGAACGCTTTACGTAAGAAACTAAGAGAGGCGAAAGTCGATTACAAGGTGGTCAAAAACACGCTGGCGCTGATTGCGGCGAAAAATGCCGGCATGGAACATACAGCGGACTCTTTCAAAGGGCCGATGGCGGTAGTTTTCGGCTATGGTGAAATACCCGATGCCGCCAAAGCCCTGACCGAATATATCCGCAGCACCAAGTCGACCATGAGCATCAAGGGCGGCTTTTTAAGGGACAGGGTCCTGACGACTAAAGAAATCGAGGCGCTGGCCAAGCTGCCATCCAAGGCGGTACTGATAAGCCAGGTAATGGCGGGAATACAGAGCCCGATTGCCGGGCTGGTAAATGTACTGGCGGCCCCGATAAGGGGTATGATGCAGGTTTTACAGGGTAGAATTCAACAGTTGGAGGGAAAGTAAAATGGCAGACGAAGTAAAGACCGAAGAAGGCAAAGCAGAAGCGGAAGAGCCTAAAAAAGCCAAAGCGACCAAGGCCGATAAAGCGAAGAAATCAGGGACTATCGAGGAGATAATGACGGCCATCAAAGGCATGAACGTGCTGGAGCTGGCGGAGCTCGTCAAAGCGCTGGAGGCCGAGTTCGGCGTAAGCGCCGCGGCGCCAGCAGCCGTAGCGGCAGCCCCCGCAGCAGCCGCCGCGCCGGCAGCCGAAGAAAAGACAGAATTTACCGTCGTTCTCACCGAGGTTGGCGCGAACAAGATCAACGTTATCAAGGCCGTCCGTGAACTGACCAGCCTGGGACTAAAAGAATCGAAGGACCTGGTTGAAGCGGCCCCGAAACCGGTTAAAGAAAACGTCAACAAGGATGAAGCGGCGGCAGCCAAGAAGAAACTGGAAGACGCCGGCGCCAAAGCGGAAGTAAAGTAAAAATTTTTCCGATTTTAATTTAAAGCAGCTAACGTTAGACTGAAGAATCCGTTCTATTATTCAGGGACGGGTTCTTCAGTTGTTTTGTTTTAAGACGGGAAAGAAGGGCAGGTTTAAAACTTGCTCTTACAGGAATGTCATTGCGAGGAGCCTAAGGCGACGCGGCAATCTCTGTCAATGGATTAAGTTTCAGCATGGAGATTGCCACGCCTCCCGATTCGCTGGAAGGGGGGAAGCTCATAGGGATGGCTCGCAATGACGGTGAATAAATGGGTCTTGAAAAGAGATTATAAATAGCCTATAGTGAGTAAAACACTCCCATAAGGAGTTTGAGATATGGAACAGGGCGACTGGTACATTCTGGTGATTGTGGGTGGGGTCTTTCTAATCCTGGGGATTATCGGGATATGGTGGGGGATGCGGGAGGAGAAGCGCATCTTCGAGGCGCTGGCGGCTAAACCCGACCTCCGGGAGTTTTCTCTACGCCACGTGGAGAGCCCCCAGCCGGGGGCGTTAAAAATAGGGGGGTGGATTGCCATCGCGGTGGGAGTCGTCGTGATAGTGGTGGGGGTGGTAATGTGGAGGTGGGGATGGCCGGTGGGGTAGGTCCGGCTTGAAGATACCGTACTTCTCCCGTTTTACTCATATTTAACTCAAAGGCGAACCCGGGCATTACCCACGGCCGCCTCCGGAAGCCTTGCCGGTCACGGCGTTAACCGTCACGCTGAAGCGGTGGTCCGGGGAGGCGTCGTCCCAGAACAAAACAATCCAGGTGTCGCCTCTAAGATAGGCTTCTGTTCCGGCATTTTTAAACCAGGTCGCATCGACTCCCCAATTAACGTTGGCAGTGGTTTGCACCATCATTTCCGTGGCGCTCCGGACGGCCAGGTCACGGCTAACGTAGGGGACAGGTTCGGGGGCGTGACGGGCGCCCGCGCTCTTGAGCATTCCGGTCTGCGCATCAACCGTGATAAATACGCTTTGGTAAATACCTGAATAGGGGTCTACGGTCGGTTGCCCCGGTGAAGCGGGAGGCGGGTTTTTCAGCGGCCAGGGCACGAGCTCTTCGGCTTTGGCGTTGAGGTTGTCAAAGCTGACCTCCCAGTACCAGACGTGAAATTCGGCCGTGATAACCGCACGGTCGACAAGCGATGAGCGAAGTGTTTTAGATGCAATAGCGATAGCCTGCTGTTGGCTTATGGCCGGAGGGGTTGAAGGGGTGGAAGTTAAATTTTTAAAGCGGTCGGGCGAAGCGAGGGAGGGGTAAGGCCCATCAACCATGACCGCCTTGCCTGTTTCAAGGTTAACGGCTATCTGCATCTGGTATATCGTGCCTGCGCCGACAGCGATGGTGATACCGGGATAATAGGAGACTGGCTGCGTGGCCAGGGGCGGCGGAAGACCATTCGAGGTAGAGCCGGGGTGAACAATGCTCCATGAGCTCGCCCGGCCGTCCTCGAACACGATAGCGTACCATTCCACCTCTCCCAGCCTATAATCGGTGCGGCCCTGGAGCCAAGCGACAGCTTCAGGGCTGTTAAGCGCTACATCAACTACTTTAGCTTTTTCGGTGTCAGTCAGCTGTTTTAATGCGGGAATGGCTGTAGCAGTGCCGGGCGCCAACGACGCAGGTCCAGGAGTTTGGGGGGATCCGCCCGTAACGAACTGGCAGGAGGAAGTCAATAATACAAGAGCCAGAACAGCCAGGCCGGCAAGCCTTCTCATTTTACCTTATCCTTTTAATCCCTTTAACCGGGAGAGTGGTATTTGGAAATCAGGTTATATCGCCAAGCTTTATCAATTATACGGAATAAATACCAGCATATTACATTTTAGTTCATGCCACATAATATTATACGTGGGCTTATTCTTCAAGCAGGTTAGGTGGAAGGAGGATTAAAATTAAACCTCACCCCCTGGCTCCCTCTCCTTACGAGGCTACAAGAAGGAGAGGGGGGATTATTTTAGAACAATCCATCCCCTGGCCTCATCCTTTGGGAAAGGAGGGGGAACTAGATTCCGGCCTGC
The DNA here is from genome assembly GCA_050014355.1 of Dehalococcoidales bacterium. GTDB lineage: Bacteria > Chloroflexota > Dehalococcoidia > Dehalococcoidales > RBG-16-60-22 > Fen-1077. The sequence goes on from JBEKDL010000016.1 coordinate 9,026, forward strand.
GCCGGAATGACAAATGTTAATGTTATTGTAGAGATTGCCACGTCGCTAACGCTCCTCGCAATGACAGGTAAGGGGTAGCACTAGAAATACATGCGGCCGGGGCCGGAAGTGAAGTGAAAGACTGGCCTATCCACTTTAATAAAGTTAAGCGGGCCGTGCTCGAGTCCCTTGGGGATAAAGACGATACAGCTTTTAGTAAGCGTGTGCTTTTCTCCGCCCAGGGTTAGCTCGACCTCGGCGCCTAAATCGTAGAAGTCTTCCGGGTTGGTGCCGAAGAAGCAAATCACCTCGTCATAATCGTGGGAATGGGGTTTAACGCCGGCACCGGTCTTAGGCGCAGCGGTCCTGGGGCGCGGCATAATCCAGACGCACTCCAGGTAGAAAGCGCCGGGGACGACCTCGTTGTCCAGAAAGAAGAGCCGGCCGCCCTTGCCGGGGGCAACCGATGAGACCAGCGGGCTCCAGGGGGCTTCTTTAATGTTCTTTTTAAGCTCGGTGACGATGAGGTGGCCGTACTTTGTCTTGGGCATTGGAATAATTCCTCCTATCGATAGATAATTTACCTTACCCCCTTGCCCCTCTCCAAACGGGGCATAGAGGAGACTCTTAATTTTTTATTTGGAGAGGGGGAGGAACTTATTACTACCCCTCACCCTGACCCTCTCCCACAAGGGGAGAGGGAACTAAACGGATTGCTTCGCTACGCTCGCAATGACCCTACATCTCCCCTGGATGCCGGCCTACGCCGGAATGGTAAGGGGGGGGCGGATTGCTTCGTCGATAAAGCTCCTCGCAATGACAGATTAAACAATTTACAGTGTATACATCTGGCTGGGGCCGGCGGTGAAGTGGAACATGGGTTTGTCAACGCGGCGGATAACGAGCGGGCAGTGCGTGACGCCGGCGGGCACGAAGGCCAGGAAGCTGTTAGTCATGACGTTCTTTTTACCGTTTATCCAGAGCTCGACCTCGCCGCAGAGGTCGTGGATATCTTTCGTGTTGGAGCCGAAGAAGCCGATGAACTCGCCGAAGGAATGAGTGTGGGGCTCGGGAGCGCCCTTGGGTATTTCACCCGGCTTCAGTTTAGGCCGGTCGCCCGGCCAGAACCAGAGCGCCTCGGTGTAAAAGTTGGCGCCGGGGACGACCTCGCTGTCCAGATAGAAAAGGCGGTGGGCGACGCTCTCGGGGATGGGATGGCGGAAAGCCGGCAGCTTGAGATTGGGTTTATCGTGGTAGACAAAGTATTTGCTTTTATCTTTAAGCTGCGGGGCGGGTTTAATTTTTTCATTCCAGACATACATGGCGCCGGGGCCCATGGTGAAGTGGAAAATGGGGCGGTCGATGCGGATGTGCTTGAGCGGGCAGTGCTTCATACCGGCGGGGATATAGACGAGGAAGCTCTTAGTGAGGTTGAACTGCTGGTCTTCCAGCCAGAACTCAATCTCGCCGCCGAGGTCGTGGGGGTCTTTGGGGTCCGTGCCGAGGTAGGCGAGGACCTCATCGAAGGGGTGGCTGTGCTGGGCGAGGCCGGGTTTCTTGCGCATCTCTTCCGGGGTGCCGATGCGGCCGGGCCAGAACCAGACCACCTCGGAGTAATAAGCGCCGGGGATGACCTCGTTGTCCATCCAGATGATGTGGTCCATGATGCGCTTATCCGCGGCGACGGCCTGTTCTTTGACGCGCACTTCTTCTTTGAGCGTGGTGCAGACGAACTGTTTATCGTATTTGGGTCTGGGCATGGTGTTTATTCCTTTCGTTATTAATTGGAGCAGGTTTGAAACCTGCCCCTACATGGGGATGAGTATGGGAAATGAGATTGCCACGTCGCTGCGCTCCTCGCAATGACAGTTTAGTTGTTATTTATCCCTGGTGCGGCCGGGGGCGGCCTGGGCGAAATCGCCGCAGCCTAAAATAATAGCCATCTCAATATGGGGGCGGGTGACTTTTTTCCAGGTCAGCGGGCCGTGCTTGACGCCTTTGGGGATAAAGAGGGCGGTGGTGGTATCAAAGACAAGCGGCTGGCCGTCATAATAGTATTCAATCTCACCGCCGAGGTCTTGAGGATTGCGGGGGTCATTGCCGATGTGGAGGACGATTTCATCGAAGTTGTGGGTATGCTCGTGGATATGGGGGTTAGGGATGGGCATATCGTAAATCCAGCTGAACTCGATGTAGGTGTTGCTGCCGGGGATAAGGGCGTTGCTCATATAGGTCTGGGAGGGAATCTGGCGGCCGGTGGTCCTGGAGCCGGCGCCAACCTCACGGATAGGTTTGCGGACGAGGTGTTTTTCAGCATCCGATTTGGGCATTAGAGTGGCGCTCCTTTCAGTAATAAGGTGTGGGATTTTACGAGGTGTTTATGGCCTGATTTTACAACCCTTAGTGAGCGAGTGTCAATTTTTAGAAGTAGAAACTAATAGACCTCACCCCCTGGCCCCCTCTCCAAACGGAGAGGGGAAAGGTGGCTGGATTCCCACTGACGCGGGAATGACGTTGAGGAGACGGATTGCTTCGCTACGCTCCTCGCAATGACAATGAGAGGGGATGCGCTACTCCGTCCGTCTTGGTCGATACTGGACGGCCTCGGCGATATGCTGGGCTTTGATAGTATCCGAGCTTTCGAGGTCGGCGATGGTGAGGGCGAGCTTGAGGATGCGGTGGAAAGCGCGGGCGGAGAGGTAAAGCTGCTTCATGGCGGCCTTGAGGAGGCTCTGGGCGGCGTCCTCCACTTTACATAACTCCCGAATCTCCGCAGGCGTCATCTCGGCGTTGCAGGTCAGCTTGGTCCCGATAAAGCGCTCAAGCTGGCGATTACGCGCGGCGGTGACCCTGGCCTGGACTTTCGCGGATGTCTCGCTGCGGCTTGTATCGGTCAGCTTTTCGTAGTCGATATGAGGCACCTCGACGAAGATATCGACGCGGTCGAGGAACGGCCCGCTAATGCGCCGCTGGTAGCGCGTGACGAGGCTCTGGGGGCAGGTACACTTGCGGAAGGGGTCGCCGTGGTAGCCGCAGGGGCAGGGGTTCATGGCGCCGACCAACATAAAGCTCGACGGAAAGGTCACTCTCCCCTGGGCGCGGGAGATGGTGATGACCTTATCTTCCAGAGGCTGGCGCAGGACTTCCAGAAGAGAAGTGCCGAACTCCGGCAGCTCATCCAGGAAGAGGACGCCGCGGTGAGAGAGGCTGATTTCGCCCGGTTTGGGCCAGTGACCGCCGCCCACCAGCCCCGCGTTGGAGATGGTATAATGCGGCGAGCGGAAGGGACGCTGACGCATGAGGGGAGTAGCGGAGGGGAGCAGACCGCTGACGCTGTAAATCTTGGTGACCTCCAAAGCTTCGTCATTGGTCATGGGGGGCAGGATGGAGGGCAAAGAGCGGGCGAGCAGGGTCTTGCCGGCGCCCGGCGGGCCGCACATAATCATGTTGTGACCACCGGCGGCGGCGACCTCCAGGGCGCGCTTAACGTGCTCCTGGCCTTTAATATCGGCCATATCAGTGAAGGTGTAGGGTAGAGGGTTAAGGGTAGAGGAAGGTTCGAGTTTCAGCTCCGGGGCAGGTATTTCGTCCCGCAGGTAACTGATAAGCTGCGTTAGCGAAGCTACCGGGATGATTTTAACGCCTTCGATGAGGGACGCCTCGCGGGCATCGGCTTCGGGGACGATAACGGCGGGGATGGCTTCGCCCTTTGCTAAAGCGACCAGGGGCAGGACGCCGTTGGTGTGGCGCAGGGTGCCGTCGAGGGAAAGCTCGCCGAGGAGCATGAACCCGGAGACATCGGCGGTGATTTGCCCGGAACTTAGCAGGATGGCCACGGCGATGGGGAGGTCATACGCGGGGCCGGCTTTCTTGAGGTCGGCGGGGGCAAGGTTGACAACGATACGCCGCATGGGAAAAACGCCGCCGGAGTTGCGGATAGCGGCGCGGACGCGCTCTTTGGCTTCCTGGACGGCGGTGTCCGGCAGGCCGACGATGGTGAAGGAGGGGAGGCCGGAGGAGATATCTACCTCGACCTCCACGATGGCGCCGTCGAGGCCGACGATGGCGCCGCTGCGGACTTTAGCTAACATCGGGCTTATTGTAGCGTATTGCGATGGGGAAGGCAAAAAGGCAGGAAAAAGCTACCCCCGCCCCTTTCTCCACAATGGTAATAACAAGACGATAGACACTAACAACGCCGCCGCTCCCAGCCCGAATGACCACTTTAGCGTGCCGGTAGCGTCCGCCAGCCAGCCGTATATTGTCGGTGATGTTATGGCGCCGGCGCCCCAAAAGAGCGTCCATAAGCCGATGATAGTGCCGGAAGACTCTCTGGTAAAATAGTCGGAGGCCGCCGCGGCATACATCGCCCAGATAGCGCCGTAACCCAGACTGAAGATAAATGCAGATATAAACGGGGTGATTATCTTGCCGTAAGCCAGTCCCAGGATGCCCAGGCTCATCAGGAGACTGCATAGTAAAATCATCTTAAGCCGGCCCGTCTTATCGGATAGCGGGCCGATAGTGATTTTACTGATTATGCCGCCGATGCCGATAATAGTGCTAAGGCTGGCGGCGATAGTGAAAGGTAAAGATAATTCCTGCACCGCATAGGTGGTTAAAAACGTGAAAGGCACGGGATAAGAAAATCCTATAAACAGATAAGCCAGCCCGAATAGCCAGAACTTACCGCTGCCTAATAGAGCGGCCAATGGTATCGGGGAGTTTTTACCTCGTGTTGAGTTATCAGGGAGCTTTACCTGAAGTATGTCGGGCGGATTTTTCACGACCAGGAAATTGAAAACTCCCATGACAATCCCCATAGCGCCCAGAATCATCCAGCCCGCCCGCCAGTCATATTCCCTGATAATAACCGGTATGAGAGCCCCCATGACGATAATACTCAAGGCGCTGCCGATATCGATAAAAGACAGGGTCTTACCCCGGTTCTCGTAGCTCGTCCACTTCTGCGCCAGCGCCATCACCGGCGCCCAGCGGGCCGCTGAACCGATACCGGCTAAAGCAAAGAACAGGACGGCCGGCAGAATCGACGAGACCTGGGACATCAGAAATGCTCCTATGCCCATCGCCATCACGAATAATGATAACAGCCACCGTGAGCCGTAGCGGTCGGAGATAAACCCGCACAGCGGCGACGCCAGGGTATAAGCGATGAAAAAAGCGGAGTTGATGACACCCGCGTCCGTCTTGGTAATATCCAGAGAAACAAGCATCGGCGGGAGCAAGATGCCGTAGCCGTAATTAATGGCGTAGGCGACGAATACCGTTAAAAAGCACGCTGTGAGCACCAGGCGTTTGTTCATGCTTATTAGAAGAGAGGGAGGGAGAGAGTTTTTTACCGATTTAACCTAGCCCATTGTAGCTTAAAGGGAGGGAGAATGGCAAAAAGGGGTGCCCTGTCATTGCGAGGAACGAAGTGACGTGGCAATCTCAATGACCATATTAAACCAATGCAGGGGATTGCCACGCCTCCCGCTTCGTGGGTATAAAGGGGCGAATCGGGATGGTCTCGCAATGACGGATGGTGGTTAGAGGGAGAGGTGAGAAACGGAAGGGAAAGAAAAGTAAGTCTGGATTCCCGATCAGGGCTGGAATGATGGGAGGGGATTGGTTTGAGTTAGACTTCTATTTTCACCAGTTCTTCTTCATCCTGCGGCTCGATGGGTGTATTGAGCATATCTTCAGCCCCGATTTTTAGCGATTCGATAAGCTTTTGTCTGGTTTTTTCCTGCGCATTTACACCCGGTAAGTCCACGAGCCACCCTATCCACCAATCCCCGGTTTTTTTTATTACCGCACGATATTGCATAATATACCTGCCTTGATTGGTTCGTCCAATAAACCCGAAGGGCAGGGTTCCACGGGCTTTGCCCGTGGGTGAATGCGTAACCGCCCGAAGGGCGTGCAGCAAAGCTTGAGTTACAAAGTGCCACGGGCTCTGCCCGTGGGTATCTAGCTAACATTTCAGACGATTATAGCTTAAAGCAGGGGAGAAGGCAAAAATCGTAAACCGCACCCCCTTTTTGTTCCCCCTTCCCTTGCTAGGCAGGGTGAAGGAGAAGGGGAAAAAAGGGTATGTGTTATTTTAGATAATAATTGTAACTTTGATCTTATTTTTTGGGATATTACACTTAATTGTTTGAATTAAACCATATAAGGCATCTTCAATATTCCCACTTATTCCAATGGCGATATTTAAACGTATCAATTCCAGATATTGTGTTTCTGTTTTTAAGATTCTATCAGGTTTCTTTTTGTATTGTTTTACCTTGTCCGTTGTACCTAAATGGAAACAATTATCATCATCATGATAAGTTACATACATTACATTTTTCCAAAGTCTAGAGTCTTCTTCTAACTTTATTTCTTCACTAGATATCTCGAAATCATCAATGAACGTATGTAGCACGTTATTGATGGTACCAATGAAAAGGGTAGCTAATTCTATTGCTTCATATGCTTGTTCTATTGTTGGAAGACTATATTCATGTTCAAGTAAATTCCTTATTCCGCGTATCTTGGATATTAATTTTGAGGGAGCTGCTTCTAGACAACTCACTAATTTTATTCTTTCTGTAATATTAACCGTTTCATTTGAAGATGATGATTGCTTTTTGATGTAATCTTTTACATTTTGGGGCAAGTCTGTATTAGGTTTATAGCCAATACAAGACAATAGTGTATCAACTTGGCAGTCAATAGCACGTTTAGCATTCGTAATGGCATTAATTATTCCTCTTTCATCTTTGTTCTGTAAGTCTTGTTTTGCAAATTTTAAGAAGTCATCGGGAGTAATATCAAATTTACATTCAAAAAAGAAACTACCTCCCCAGGTTAAATATATGTTTGTCCAATCTATTCCTATGTTTTTAATAATACTTTCTAATGACATAGAAAATATCCGATTTCTTTTTTAGGGTATCTTAATGATTGTTAAATTGTATTCCCAAGGGTAGCAGGTGTCAAGTAATTTTCCCCTTGCCTTAATCCCAAGGGAAGGGGGCAGGGGGATAGGTCACACTGAATTAATTACCCTTTAGCGAGGATTTTATGGATATCAGCGGCATACTCCTCGCTATCTTTATCGCCGGTTACGAGGTCTATCTGGTCGGCGGAGGTTACGCCGAGGCCGAGCTCGGCGGCGCGCTGAATCTGGTCCTGGTCGAAGATTTTACCTTTGCTCACCTCGGGCGTCGTGCCTAAAAAGCGTAAAATGGCCACGCCGACAGCGTCAACAGCGACGCGGTCGGTGCCGGCGAGCATCACATTAGCCTTAACGCGCTTGCCGACATGCGGGCCGCCCTCCACGAAAGCGTCGACGCCGTCCAGCACGACGAGGTCGGGGGAATAGGCGGTGTTAATCTCGGCAATCATCTGGCGTTGAAATTTGGAGCTGTGCAGCTCGGACATATAGGGATAGCCGCCCGGTTCTCTTAAGCCCGGCGGCACCATGCCCACGGCGCATTTTAACGAAAGCGTAAAGTGGCCGCCGAACTGGTGGGTCTTGAGGCAGCAGGTCAGCGCGACGGACTCCGCCTCGCGGTAGATTTTAGGAAATAAAAAGCCGTCTTTCCAGTGGCTGTCCTTGGGCTTTGCAAGCACCCAGCCATCTTGGCCCATCTCCTGGAGATTGAGAATATCGAAGCCGAGCTCCCGCGCCATGATAAAGATGCCTTTTTTATCCATGATGTTACGGGTGGTATCGCCGGGGCCGCTGCGCTCGGCGAGGGTGATTTTCCTGGCCCCCATGTCTTTAAGCGTTAAAATCAGAGAGCGCAGGGTGTCATTGTGGGTGGAGCCGGGGGCGGGGTCGGCGGTATTGAAATTAGGCTTGAGGACGACGGATTTGCCATTAACGGGATTAGACTTGAGCAGGTCGATAGCGCGGCGCGTACCGTCCGTCCTGTTGTCCGTGCGTACCAGACTTATCCTTGTCATAGCGGCCTCCTATACAGTATGTTAGGACGGCGGCGAGGTACTGTCAACCGCGCTGGAGGCAAAAGAAAAGTCGGCGTCTTCACGCCGACTTCATCAAAGGAGGTGTACCCGGGGGCCTATCGAGAGCGCCGGGCTTACAGGCTGTCGTGCGAAAACATCAGGGACAAGCCGCCCAGGAAAACCGCGACGAAGAATATTCCGAACTTGAAGGACAGGTCCATGCCGTTAAACATGGCGACAGATGAATCCGCGACGATATTGCTCATGAAACATAACGCTATCCCGACCAGACTCCCGATGACTAAGATTAAACTCAAGATAAATTTCATAGGCCACCCCCTGCTGCAATCATCACCTCACTAATATTATTCTAACCTAATGCGGCGGGGATACAATCGCCAATTAGTCGGGGGGGGGCGGCCTACCTAGTTACTATGACTTTATGCGCTTCTGCACTTTAGCCCAGGAAGGCGTGATAAGGAAGCTCTCCTCCATGTTGTCTACCATACGGGCGAACTTGCTCAAAGGCGCCGCGAAGGTGAGCACATCGGGGGGAACGAAGGGCCGGGCGGAGACATCGAACAGGCCGATGACCGCCCGCGGACGCACCGATTTGACCTCCATATAGGGGTACTGGACGATACTAGCGCAGCCGGAACCGAACGGCGCGATGACCATGTTCTGCTCCACCTCATCATAGCTGGCCAGCGTGAAAAGGCCGGACAGGACATCCGGCGGGGCGAAGAAGATGACAACCTCCGGGGTATCAGACTTATCCAGCATGTCCCACCGTTTAAAGACGATAAAGCGGCCGGGGGCTTTCATGGGAGGGGCGTGTTTAAGGTATTCTTTGACCATCTCCGGCGACTTCTTATAGCGTTCGCCTTCCAGCTTGCCAGGGATGCCGCAGGAGAGGAAGTATTCGAAGTTGGGGGCCAGTTTGTCGGAGAAGCCGAGATAGCGTTTGCCGCCGGGACAGCCCACGGCGTTCACATCGAAAGCGAACGATTGCCCGTCCCGCACTTTGACGAGCGCGCCGATGATGCAGCGGGGCACGGAGCCGGGCTTGACGGCTTCGGCACGGCCGGGCTCATCGGTGTAGTAGAAGGTGATGGGGAGAGGGGCGGCGTAAAAGTATTTTTTCCAGAGGGTGAGGAATTTTTCTTTGAGCGATAGGTCCATAGCGATTACCTCCTTGGTTTATTATTGCGGGACAGGTCTTTGTGGTAGAAAACGAGGTCGTAAGGTCCGACTTTAGCCTGGTGTGTCCTGGTAAAGCCGCATTTTTCAAAAGTCTTTGCGACGGTAAGTTTGTGGCGAGAGTATCGAGGCAAAGCTCTGTATAGCCCAAATGAGATGCGATTGTAACAAGTTTTAATAAAATCGTCAGGGCACAGCCCTGACGCTGGCAATCGCGGCGAACCCTGATACGCTTGATTTCACCGCAGATATCGGAAAATTCCCGGATAGCGCCGATGGCCACGATTTCACTATTCAGGAGACCCACGAGGAAATCACCGCGGTTATTGAGGTAAATCCTTTCAATATTATCGAGGTCGTTATCATGATAGGGGTCATCTCCCATGACGCCCATTTGTTTCAGTCCGGCATAGTGGAGAGCTTTAACGGCGGCGTTGTCCTGTTGTTGATAGCGGCGAATATTTAACATGTTTAGCGCCTTTTAAAACTAGATTAATATTATACATCATTCAAGGGGCTTGCCTCACCCCCTGGCCCCCTCTCCAAACAGGCAATTGAGGGAAGCAAGGTATTTTTTGTTTGGAGAGGGGCGATTATTATTGGAGAAATCCACCCCCTGTGTCCCCCTCCTTTAGAAAAGGGGGGAGGGGAAAAGGTAAGGGAACGGACTGCTTCGCTACGTTCGCAATGACAGGTAAGGGACTGGATTCTCACGGTCGCTGCGCTCCCTCAGAATGACAGTACGGTAACTGGATTCCAGCTTGCGCGGAAATGACGTTGGAGGGAATAGCAAAATCTTCCTCTTGTCCCCCTTTACGAAAGGGGGACGAAAGATTTATTTAAGCTAGCGATAAAGTTAATCTTTAATCGATTTGTATTCAGCGACGAAATACATATTGTTGAAGAGGAAGGGTTTGCCGACGCGGAGAATGCGCAGCGGGCAGTGGCTCATGCCGCCGGGGATATAGACGACCGTCGATTCATTAATAATGTGCTTTTCGTGGTCGAGGTAAAGCTCAATCTCGGCGTCGAAATCGAAAAGGTCATTCAGATTATTGCTGACGAAGGCGAGAATCTGGGCGTAGGGGTGGTGGTGAGAGTAGTCTATCATCGTGAAGGGGTGAGAAACAGGCTCCCAGCTGATGCCGAACTCGCCGAGCTTGCCTTTATCGACCTTGATGGTTTTTTCCTTGATTTCAGGGTGAAGGACGGGCCCGGTGATGCCGTCTTTTTGGGTGAAGAAGTATTTATCAGTGGATTTTTTAGGCATGCAATTCCTCCATAATGCGATTTGGTAATATTATTGCACTGAAAAGGGTGAGAGCGCCAGCTCCCCCAAGGCTAAGGCGTGCGGTGGAATAATAAACCTCACCCCCTGACCCCCTCTCCAAACGGGGCATCGGGAAAAGCAAAGTATTTTTTATTTGGAGAGGGGGAGAACTTATAAAATTACCCCTCACCTTAGTCCTCTCCCGCAAGGGGGAGAGGAGATTTAGAGCCCACCCACTGGTCCCCCCCCCCCCTCGGTGCCACTCCTCTGGGAAAGGAGGGAGAAGTTGATTGGGATACCGCGCATCAAGACGGGACACTTGCGCGGGGATGATAAAGCGCTATTTCCTTTCGTATTTGCTGGAGAAATAGAGGTCCATCATGAGAATAGGCTTGGTGACCTTTTTAAAGACCAGGGGGTTGTGGTAGAGGCCGGCGGGGACATAGATGGTAGTGGCTTTGGTGATGGTATGTTTTTCCATCATTTTGCCGTCTTCGCTTAGAGTGATCTCGATAACGCCGCCGAGGTTGACAAGGTCATCAACGTCAAAGCTGGAGAACGTCAAGTACTGGGGGAAATCGTGCCTGTGTGGTTCGGAGGCCATGGTAAAAGGGACTTTGATGGTCTGCCAGTACATGTGGAACCCCAGGTTGCCGAAACTTTCATCGCTGGTGATGGTGGGGACCATCGTGGTCACTTCCTTGTGGTTGGGCTTGCGCGCGGGGGCTTCCCGGACGTATTTGGCTGTTTTGAGTGCGGCCATCTACTTCTCCTTTTTAGCCGATTTGTTGGGGATTTTTTTGTAGTTGGAGGTAAAATAGAGGTTCATAAAAATAATCGGCTTTTTGGGGTCGTTGATTTTTTTGAAGTTAAGGGGGCAGTGGTAAAGGCCGGCGGGGACAAAAACGCAGGTCGACTCGGTGATGGTGAACTTTTCGAGTTTTTTACCGTCCTTGCTTAAAGTAAGCTCGACGACGCCGCCGAGGTCGGGCATATTGGTGCCTTCGCCGCCGGAAAAAAAGAGGAACTGGTCGAAGTCGTGGGAGTGGTTTTCGGCGACCATGACAAAGGGTCGGGTGATGGCCTGCCACCCGAGGGAGAACTCGCGGTTGCCGAAGGCTTTATCGGAGGTGAGGGTAAGGCGGGGGGTGGAGACCTCTTTATGGTGGCCTTCTTTTGTGGACGCGGTCTTGCGGATATATTTTCCCAGGTTTGATTTTGGCATATTCGACTCCTTTCATAAAATACTCCGTATTATATAACTTCCTGGCGGTGTTTGTCTCTATTTCAGGATGATGGGGAAAAAGGGAGGCGGATTCCCCTTACGCGGGAACGACAGAAAGGGGGACGGATTCTCACGGTCGCCGGGGCGACCTCAGAATGACAAGTGCAGGGATTTGTTTTCACGCATCAGGTATATTTAGCTTTCCTTGCCTGGTAGGACTTCAGGTTTTCGGAGAGCATCTCGCGGATAGGGAGGTGGAAGGGGCATTTAGCCTCGCATTCGCCGCATTGCTGGCAGTTAGCGGCTTTAGCCATCGCGTCTTCGAACATACCTTTAAAGATACGCTCCGGCGGCATGCGCTTTTCAAACGAGGGGAAGGACATGACCATGGAGATGGGGATTTCCTGGGGGCAGGGGCGGCAGTAGTCACAGCGGCGGCAGAAACGGGTGCCAAGCTCGGCCTTCATGCGCTGCATCTGTTTGCGCTCCGAAGCGGTCATCCGGCGGGGGCCTTCGTAGATGCGGACGATTTCTTCGATTTCCGGCACTTTCTCGATGCCGGGAATCACCAGGATATCCGGGAACTGCAAGAGGTACTTGAAGGCGATGACAGCGTTATCCAGCATGCCGCCGGCCAAAGGTTTCATGACAATAAAGCCGACATCATGCTCACGGCAAAGGGGAAGAAGCTCATCGGCCGGCTCCGAAGTGATGAAGTTGAAGGGGAAGAGGATAGTCTCGAAGCGGCCGGATTTGACGATTTCTTTGGCGACATCCATCTGATGAGAGCTGGCGCCAATATGCCTGATTTTGCCGGCTTTTTTAGCGTCTTTGAAGACCCGCATCAAGCCGGAAGACGGGTCGAGGACTTTTTTCAGGGTAGCCATATCACCTATCTGGTGGAACTGGTAGAGGTCGATATAATCGGTGCCGAGGCGCTGCAGACTTAAATCGAGGTGTTTTTTAATTTCTTCAGGCGTGCGCGCGCCGGACTTGGTGGCAATAAAGATATCCTGTCGCCGCATGCCTTTAATAGCTTTGCCAACGCGCTCTTCGCTGGTGCTGTAAGCGTTGGCGGTATCAATGAAGTTGAGGCCGAGGTCGAGGCACCTTTTAACAACATTGACGGCATCGCTTTCGTTAAGGCGCTGGATGGGGATACCGCCGAAGCCAAGGCGCGTCACCATAAGGCCGGTGCGGCCCAGCCTGATTTTTTCCAGGGGGTTTTCCTTTCTTAAAAGCGGATTCTCACGGTCGCGGGCGAGACCTCAAAAGGACGGGACAGGGTAATGAGGTCATCAAACGCTCGCGGCAATGCGCTTTTTCATTTCCTGATAAAACTCTCCGGGCGCTTTGCCGAGAGACAGCTGCTCCATGGGGCACATGCTTTTGCCGTCATCGCGCATGATGCAGGGGACAATCTCGTCGAGGTGATATTTAATGCCGTGATTTTCAAGCGTGCTGACGGCAAGCTCGCTGCCGAGAGGACTAAAGACGTCACGGGCGTGCGCCATGACAGAAAGAAGGGCGGCGGCATTACCCATGATTTTATCGTAGATGGTCACCGGGCGCCCCGAACCATCCGCGGCGAGGTAGTCCATCAATGGCAGCAGACGGTCTTTGGGCGAGGTAAAGACCAGCTTTTTCCCCCGGTAAATGCGGAGCGTATCCGCGCTGGCCAGGAAATCGGCATAAAGGTCGGCAGGCATCGGCTAGGTCGTCCGTTTCCGGCGGCTAAAACGAGCGTAGAGCCAGAACCCGAGCGGAATCAGGACCAGCTGGGCGAGCATGCCGGGCCAGGACTGGGCAACCGTGTACCAGACGGCGGAAAAGGGAGTGGCGGCGGGGCCGAGGGGGCTGTACACGTTACCGGTGATAAGCTGGATAACACTGACGGCCGCTAGCAAAGCGAGGCGACCACCGGCCATCGCACCGAACAGGGACCAGATAACGCTCAAATGGAGTTTCTGGCGCAGCAGACCGGCAAGAAGGCCGTAGAAGGCGACTTCGACGACTATCTGGGGCAGGACAGTAAGGGCGGGCATCCCGGAGACGGCGTAGCTGGCGAGGGGAGTCAGCAGGCCGACGATGAGGCCCGCCTGCCAGCCGGCAGCCAGGGCGGCGATGAAGATGAAGAAGTGCATGGGGAGGAAGGTGGCGCCGGCCAGGTGAAACTGGTGGAAGGCCCAGGGCGTGAGCACGCTTAAGGCCGTGAAGACGGCGATGACAGCGTAAGCGCGGATTTCGTTGAGCTTAATAGTTAAGGGTAAAGGACGGCTCGTGACGGCGGTTCTGGTCTCCATGATAACCTCCTTAGAAATCGGGACAGGTTTTTAGTGTATATACTATTATGATAAACGGCGGTTTTACAAAAGTCAAAATATGTTATGGGTGACTGGATTCCTGCTTACGCGGGAATGACGTTCGGGGTGGATGGGGCGCAATGACACGAGGGAAGCATTGGGAGGACGGGACGATGAATAATAGCTTGTCCGCAGATAAGATTAGTGCTAACATAGGCGGAGAAGGGGCGAAATTTCCGGGGAGGTTTTACATGACGAACAATGCAAAGGTCGGGGGAGTTTTGTCCATCGTGGCGGGGGCGTTCGGCGTGTTAGGACTGCTATTCTGTTTCCTGGCAGCGGGCGCGGTAATGCTGGCGCGGAACGGTTTCGACGGGCGGTATTATGACACCATGACGCAGGAAGGGGTCCTGATTGTCATAGCGGTCTTTTACATCGTGATGGGTATTTGCAGCACGCTGCTGGGAGCGCTGGCGATAGTGGGCGGGGTGTTCGCGCTGCGGAAAAAACACTGGGGATGGGCGCTGGCGGGGGCGATAGCATCGACGCTGACGTTCTTCCCGTGCGGGATACCGGCGATAATCTTTACGGCGATGGGGAAGCCGGAATTCCAGGCGAATGCGCTGCCGGCAGTACTGCCCGCGCCGATGGAAAAGATAGTGGGATAAGGGGAGGGAGCATGGGTTTCATCGATTTCTGGAAAAAGGTATTCAGCAGTGAGGAAGACGATGCCGAGCTGAAAGCGGCCCGGGCGCGGCACGGCATTACCGTGGACGAGAAGGACGATAAAAAGGAAAAGAAAGAGGAGGAGGCTTACGACCCGTGGGAGGTGGTGCGGAACGCGCGGACGAGCTTTTTCTTCGGGAGCTGGGCGAGCCGCAAGTTCCGGATAGTGGGGGAGGACAAGGTGAAAGCGGAGCTGGAGGCTTTAGAGAAGAAGCGGAAGGAAGAGGAGGAGGAGAAAAAGGGGAGCTAGGGGGAGGGGCGAGAGTTATTGAGATTCAGCCGAGTTGAACTTTACTATGGTTTCCCAATCGATTTCACCGTTCTTAACAAAGGTTTTACTGAACTCTTGAGTGAACCTGTTTATTATTTGAGCGTAAGCTTTATGAAACTGGGCGTTTTTCTCTCTGGCTGTATATCCAAGAGGCTTAATAATTTTTAAATACACGTCAGGACTGCCAGAGATAAACTCCCAGAATTTCTGGCCGCAATATTTATAATAATCACCTTTATCAGTTTTAACGTTTCTACCGTAGCAACAGCCGTTAACGGCGATAATGTTCAGCTTTGAATTGCCGGTTCGCATTGTCTGCTTAGCTTTGCGGAAATCCTCCTGCATCTTTCTTATCTGGCTGCTGTTTCCCCAGTTTGGACCTGATTTAATCGCCACCAGATAACGGATATTATCTTTATTGAATTCCAGGTCTATGCCCTGCGAAGATGACTTCCAGCCTCTGTAAGCTTTCTCATTGATGAAGATGGCCAGCCCTTCGAGGAAGTTGCCGAAAATGGTTTCTTCTTGAGAAGAGAGATAGGCATCGAGCAATGCTTTGACAAAATCACCGGTTAGCAATATGTTTTGTACTCCTAACAAGTACGGATCAATCCTTAACAGCGCATCATTTAAATCAAATTTTTTAAGGTGTCGAAGTCTTATGTTATTGAAGTTGATTGACTTGTTTTCAATGTATTGGCTGACGTCTGATATTTTGATGGCGCCCATTGACTTATAATCTCTGAGGTTACGTTATTTTCGTGGTTTCATCCGTCATAAAATAAAACGATATTTTATCTTCTCAATATCCCCAGAGCTTCCTCCATGTTTTTATAGTCCCGTTTCTTTCCAAGTAATTCTTTCACTAGACTAATTTCAATAAATTGCATTTTATCAGCAACTTCATGGAAAGTGCCTGCGAGTAGTTCCTGATACTTGCCTCTTTCTTTGTTTGAAGCTACTAAAAAAATGTGACTATTCCAAATGTCGAAGGAATGCTTCAATTTTGACATTGCATGATAAATGTCTCCCTCAACCTGTATCTCAAACACATAGGTAGGTACTGAACGTTCTACCCGGCGCCAAACAACATCAAGGCGGGTGCTTTCAAGCAGGTATTCCTTGTCAGAAATAAAGCCTTGGATTTGACCTATTTCCGCAATATCATTCATAACATCGGCATGCGAAATATTACCCATAGTTGTGGAATGTGGGAGTTCAACTTTAGTCGTTACATTACTTGTGATAGGTAACAATCCTAAAGCATTTCTCGCCAAATTCACTTCTTCAATTGGGTAGCATTGAAAAACCATTCTGGTGACTAATTGAAGGTCGTGAGACGTATATTTTTGCGTTTTCCAGAGATGTTGGGGAAGACAGTATTCAATGTCGAATTCGAACCTTAGCGGCCAGATGACTTCGTTTCTACGTATCTCCTCTGGCCAAAGAGGATTGGTTTGTTTGAATTTTGTTGCAACTTTACCAAAGCCAACAATCCCGTGTACAGGTTTAGAGACATAAAATAATAAACCATCGCCTTCTCTTAACATATTCCACAAGGCAGATAGTTCTCGAAAATCTTTTAAACCCCATATATTGTTAGTTTGAAAAGCGATTTCCCAATTTTTCTCTGTTCCTACCAATAGCCAAAACTGTTGCATATCTTTCCCTTAACAACTAACCTAGTCTAGTGATTTATTGTGTATAGTTTACTAGAAAATGGGAATTTTGCATATAGCCTTTGCTATTTTTTATAATAATACCTCTTTCACTTCCCCCTCAACGCGATAAATATTATGCCCGGGCCGGTGTGGACACCCAGCGCGGGACCGAGCTGGGCTAACCTTATTTTCTCCTCGGGGAAGAGAGCGCCCAGGCGCTTGACGAAGGCCTGCGCTTCCTCACGCTCCGTGTTATACACCACGGCCAAATCCTGAATATCCTCGGTGTTTTTCACGAAGTCGAACAGGATATCGATGCCTTTAGCGCGGCTGCGAGCACGTCCGGCGGGCGACAATAAGCCGTCTTTCACGGTCAGCATCGGCTTGACGTTTAATACCGAGCCCAACAGCGCCTGGACCTTACCGATGCGCCCGCCCAGGGCCAGGTATTTAAGCGTATCGAGGAGCCCGAAAACGCGGATGCTCGGGATCATCTTCTTAACCGCGTCCGCCACCTGGGGCAAGGTCTGGCCGGACCGCGCCAGCTCATTCGCGGCTAAAGCCAGCTGGCCCAGGCCCATCGTCACAACCTGCGAGTCAATCACCTCGATTGGGCATTCCCTGACGACTGCTTCCCTGGCCTGCAGCGCGGAGTTACAGGTGCCGCTTAGCCTGGCGGAGACATGAATCGAAATAATCCCGTCAGCCTTTGGAACAAGCTCCTTATAGGCCTCGACAAAGTCCTGGGGAGACGGCTGGGTGGTGCTGGGGTGGACGGGGTCATGCGCTAACCTCCGGTAAAACTCGTCCGCGCTGATGTCCACCCCATCATGAAAGACTTCATCGCCAAAGCGCAGATAGACCGGAACCATGGTTATACCCAGGTCTTGAGCTAAGCGCGGCGGCAGGTCGGCGGTGCTATCGGTAACGATTTTTACGGTCATAGCGGAGACTCCTCTTGAAAATCAGGACTTAGGCGAGGTTAAGACTTAAAAAGTATATCACCACCGGCAGGCGGGTGTAAACCAGGAAGTTAGCTTTACTTTACGTTACTTCCCTTCCCCCTCTTTTCCGCCGCGTCTTTATATATCTTGGCGAGGCCTTTGCCGTGCTGCTTTATTTTCTGGCGCTTTTTGAGGAGCTTAGCGGCGCGGGCTTCCTGGCGGGTCAGCGCGCTATCGTTTTCTGGCAAACTGCTGGCCATCTTCAATCACCATTTCCTTGCGCAATTCAATAATCCTGTCCCGAATCAGCGCGGCTTTTTCAAACTCTAAAGCGCGGGCGGCCTGTTTCATCTGCGTTTCAAGGTCTTTCACCAGGCGGAGAATGTCCTCGCGGGTAGCGGGGGCGCCAACTTCATAAGCGGCCTTAGTCTCGGAGACGGCGGCGGCCTTAACGCGCTCGGTGATATCGCGCACGGCTTTTCTAATGCCCTGCGGGGTAATGCCGTGCTCCTTGTTATAGTCCTCCTGGATTTTGCGGCGGCGCACGGTCTCGTCGATAGCGTTCTGCATGGACTTCGTCACCGTATCGGCGTACATGATAACGCGCCCGTCGATGTGGCGGGCGGCGCGGCCCATCGTCTGGATTAAAGCGCCCTTAGAGCGCAGATAGCCCTCCTTATCAGCGTCGAGGATAGCGACGAGGGATACCTCCGGCAGGTCGAGGCCTTCACGCAGGAGGTTGATGCCCACGACGACATCGTAAACGCCAAGGCGCAAATCACGCAAGATTTCAACGCGCTCCAGCGTGTCCACCTCCGAATGCAGATAATGCGTCTTCACGCCCATCTCGACCAGGTACTCGGCGAGCTCCTCGGCCATGCGCTTGGTCAGCGTGGTCACCAGGCAGCGCTGGGACTTATCAACGCGTGTTTTAATTTGCTCAAGAAGGTCGTCGATTTGACCCTTGGTCGGTTTGATTTCTATCTTCGGCTCGAGGAGGCCGGTAGGACGAACGACCTGCTCCACCACCTGCCGGCTCTGCTGGTACTCGAAGTCGGACGGAGTGGCCGAAGTATAGACGACCTGTTTAATGCGCGCCAGGAACTCCTCGAAGTTAAGCGGGCGGTTATCCAGCGCCGACGGCAGGCGGAAACCGTAATCGACGAGGGTCTGCTTGCGGGAGCGGTCGCCGTGGAACATGCCGCGAATCTGGGGGAGGGTCATGTGCGACTCATCGATAAACAGCAGGAAGTCTTCCGGGAAATAGTCCAGAAGCGTCCAGGGGGCGCTGCCAGGAGCGCGCCCGGCCAGATGGCGGGAGTAGTTTTCCGCGCCGGTGCAATAGCCGGCCTCGCGGAGCATCTCTAAATCGTAGTTGGTACGGGACTCCAGACGGGTGGCCTCGACGATTTTGCCCTGCGCCTTCAACTCCTTAAGGCGTTCGGCAAGCTCCACCTGGATGGCGTCGATAGCGCGCATGAGCTTATCATGGGAGGTCACGAAGTGCCGGGCGGGGTAAATATCTACCGTTTCCAGTTCGTTGAGAAGCTCACCAGTGAGGGGGTCGAGAGACAGGATGCGGTCGATGTCGTCGCCGAAGAACTCAATGCGCAGGGCGATTTCCTCGTAAGCGGGCATGATTTCCAGCGTATCGCCACGGAGGCGAAAGTTACCGCGCGCCAGGTCCATATCGTTGCGCGCGTACTGCATGTCCACCAGCTGGCGAAGTAAGCGCTCACGGCCGTAACTCTCGCCGCGCTTGAGGGAGGCGACAAAAGAGCGGTACTCCTCCGGCTCACCGAGGCCGTAGATACAGGAGACCGAAGCCACGATGAGTACGTCACGGCGGGACGAAAGCGCCATGGTAGCGGCATGGCGCAGTTTATCGATTTCCTCGTTGATGTCAACATCCTTTTCGATATAGGTATCGGTGCGGGGGATGTAAGCCTCCGGCTGGTAGTAGTCGTAGTAGCTGACGAAATACTCGACGGCGTTTTCCGGGAAGAACTCCTTGAACTCGCTGGAAAGCTGGGCGGCGAGCGTTTTATTGTGGCAGATAACGAGCGTAGGGCGCTGCACCTGCGCGACGACGTTGGCCATGGTAAAGGTCTTACCGGAGCCGGTCACGCCTAAAAGCGTCTGGTGCTGATAGCCCTGGTGGAGGCCATCGACGAGCTTAGCGACGGCCTGGGGCTGGTCGCCGGTCATTTTGAAGTCGGAAACGATTTTAAAGTCGGGCATATACGTTTATAGTATAGCAAGTTTGGGAGAGCATGTAACCTCACCCCCTGACCCCCTCTCCGTACACGGAGAAGGGGTCAGGGGGGCATGGCTGGATTTCCGCTTGCGCGGGAATGGTAAAGGGTGACTGGATTCCCGGTAGGGTCAGGAATGACGTTAAAATGGCGGGTTGGAAGCCCGCCGCTACGGCGGCCAGGGTTTAAGGCAGAGATTGAGATTGCCGCGCCTCCCGATTGCATCGGGATGGCTCGCAATGACAGGAGGGCGCTATTTCCCCGGGAGGTTTTTGAGCGCGGCGATGACCTCATTAATATCAGGGAGCTGGGAGATTTCATAGACTTTGACCCAGGCCACTTTACCTTTTTCATCGACGATGATGTTAGCGCGTTCGGAGGTGCCGCCGTGCTCACGGAAAATGCCGTAGGCTTTAGCGACCGCGCCGTGAGGCCAGAAATCAGAGAGAATGCGCAGGTTTTTCAATTTCATATCGTCCGCCCAGGCTTTTTTGCTGGGTAAAGGGTCCACGCTTAGACCCACGGGCAGAGTGTTCAACGAGGTGATGGTCTTGAAATTAGCTTCCAGCGAGAGCATCTGCTTGGTGCAGACGCCCGTCCAGGCCAGGGGATGGAAGGAGAGCAGCACACGCTTGCCTTTCTGCCCGGATAGTCTGAACTCTTTGCCTTCCTGGTCCTTGAGGGTAAAGTCCGGCGCCGTTTCACCCACGGCGATGGGGCCGGTCTTTTCTGCCATAGCACACCTCCCACGGGGTTATAAACCCCCACAAGAAATAGTATACATTGGAAAACTCAAAACTCAAAGGTCAAATCTCAAAACCATAGCTTAAAGGTGAAAACATGGGGAAAAGGGGGAGTGGCTGACGGCTGAAAGCTAACCGCTATTTCTTCCCCTTCTCCTGGAGCTCCTTGAGTTTCTCGTGGAGGTGGGCGGCCTCGGCATCATCGCGGACGGTGGAGAGGCGGTCGCAAAGTCGCTTATGCAGACCAGGGTCGATAATCTGGCCGGCCTCGCAGTACTGACGGGCGCTCCTTTTCGCCCCTTCGAGCAGGGCGGGGTTCACCACGAGGTACTGGAGCGCCGCCACGGCAAGGGCCAGGACAATGAGAACGACGACGGAGAGGGCGGTCTTCTGGTCAAAGAGCGCAACGAACGAGAGGGCGATGGCAGCGGCGACAGCGATGATAATGACGATGGTGATGATCCATAATCTACGTGACATAGCTTCCCTCCGGTACATTTACAGTATATACGGGGGAAGGAGGAAGTGGCAAGAGGCAGGGGGAGGGGTAGCTGAAAAATCAAAGGTCAAAAGTCAAAGCCACAGGTTAAAAGTAAAAAGGTGGGCGAAGCAAAATCCCTCTTAATCTCCCTTTACGAAAGGGAGAAAAATCCATGCCGGATTCCCAAATAGGGTTGGTTATGATATGTTTGGGTGAGGGGGCGGCTATTTCATCCGGTCGAGCTGCTGCCAGAGGCGAGCGGCCTCTAGGTCGTCATGGGCGGTGGCGAGCATGCGGTAGACATTGCGGAAATGCCAGTCGCTGCGGGCTTTGCCTGCGGCGACGATTTTACGGGCGCTGTTGACCGCCCAGCGCGTTTGCATGGGTTTGACCACAAATAAGCTGAAGGCGATGACCGCGCCAAGGCCGAGGAGAAGGATGATACAAAAGAGAAGGTAATTTGTTAAGTGCATAGGGCCTCCCGTGTAAAGAGCGTTAATAAGATTATACCGTCCTAAAGCGCCGCGGGATACGAGGATAGTATGTATTTAAGCCCCGGTTTACCCCCCATTAGTGACCCACGGGGGGAAGTAACAAGTGGCAAGTAACAGGGGAAGGGAAAAAGACTTGACATCAGGACTGTTCCAACATATAATTAACCCATAAGGTGTAAGGGTGAACATTGATTTCTCGTCTAATCGCCTACGAGAAGCAAGTGTGAGTCTCGCAGAAGCCGGTAGGCTATTTGGAGTTCCCATCGGCAGAAAATATATCCAGAGAGTGGCAATCTTGAGAGCTACGGAAAGGTTTTCGGAACTCTTCGGACACCGGGCATTAAGGTTACATCGGCTTAAAGGTGAACGCGTTGGAGAGTACGCAATGACTTTAACCGGGAACTTCCGGCTTATTATCGAAAAGATAAAAGAAGATAAGTACGTATCGTAGACGTGGAGGACTACCATGGTAACTAAAACGAAATCTTACCCTGATGTAGCGATAGCCCCGGGTGAGTACCTGGCGGAGGAAATAGAGGCGCGGGGGATGACGCAAAAAGAGCTGGCCAAGCGCATGGGGCGGCCACTGAACGCCATCAATGAAATAGTTAAGGGGAAAAAAGCCATCACGGCGGAGACGGCGTTACAGCTGGAGACCGTGATGCCGGAAATACCGGCGCGGTTCTGGTTGAATTTGGAGACCGATTACCAGCTTACGAAAGCTTTGATAAGCAGGAAATTTAAAGGGTAATATATTAACCTCACCCCCTTACCCCCTCTTCGTTGACGGAGAGGGGGATTATTCCAATAACAATCTAAATACTCCTAATTGATTGTTCTCATAAATATCGAATACCAATACTGATTTTTTTAATTTATCACTATCATTAGCAAGCCAATCTACGATGGATTTTGCTTTTTGCGATAAATTATCCGGAATTGAAAGAGCCATTTTCATAGGTATATGTCCGATATACTTCTGAGCTATTTTGGTTGCTAATTCAGCAGTAGCGCCTGCTACCAAGTCAGGCACTAAAGTAAGATCTTCCGTTTGATAATCGCCTTCATCTAACTTTGTAGTTCCAATTCCCAATTTTCCAAGTGGATATTTAACATAATAGCTAGAAAAATGCGACGTTATGTTTACAATATCACTTGAATAAGATGGGTTTGCGAATAGACTGTCTTCATCGGAAATCCAATAAATATCTTGGTGCTCATGAGAAAGGCCAGCAATTAAAAGACTACAGAAATGAGTGATGCGAATAGCTGTCTCAAGATGTTTATAATTCCATTTTGCCTTCAGATTTGCTGCCTTTTTAAAATCATCAACCCCCTCAGGCCAAAAACACAATGATTTGATTTTTTTGCTAATTACAAATGAGGTACATATTCCAGAAAAGTGATCGGCGGCATCAAGAAAATACGGCAGAACTTTTTTCCGTTTTGAATCATTTAGATTCTTGAAACTCATTTTCCGAAATTCTTTAAAAATGCGTTTCCTTATTATTTGTCTTCTATATTCCCATTGACGTGAATCTTCAAAGTCAAATGCTAAAAAAACAATCGTATCATATTGGCTCTCTTTATTTCCTCCACTATAATCTGATGTTAGATACAGCGTATTGCCGTAAAAACTTGGAATCGAAGAGCACGAATATATCTTGTTAATAGTTTTGACCCAAGGATAAAGTGGCAATGTCTGTTTCCAATTGGATTGTGGTATTAACATCTAAGCAATACTTTTCTCCACTAAAGCCTCATGTCTACGCACTTTAATAAATGTCACCAATAATAGATTATTTACTCTCGTTGAATATTATTGTCAACTTTATTAGAGTATCAGCCCCCTCTTAAAAATAATACCCCCTTCCCTTAATCCCAAGGGAAGGGGGCAGGGGGATAGGTCACTATTATTATTGTCATTCTCGGGCTTGACCCGAGAATCCAGCCACCTTTACCCCACCACTGGATTCCCGCCTGCGCGGGAATGACAGTTCGGTGGTGTTTACTTTGCTTTCTTTTTAATCTCTGGCAGGTTCACGCCCTGCTTGACCAAGGCATCGTGGAGCTTTTGGTAGTCCACCTTACGCGGCTGGACGCCCGCTTTGACGGCTAAAGCGGCGGCGGTGCCCGCGGCCTGGCCGTAGGCCATGCAATGCGGGATGATGTTGAAAGCGTTATTGACCAGGTCTTCCGAGGAGAAACCGCGGCAGGCCACGAGTAAACCGTCTATTTTCTTGGGCACTAAACAGCGGTAGGGGACGCATAGGGCGGGGTGCCTGGCCGAAATTTCTTTATGGTCGTTATTCGCCAGCACGACGATGGTGTCCTCGAAAACCTCTCCGCTGACCAGGTCTTTATCCGTAAGAATATACTCCCCGATAACGCGCCGGCCGCCCTGGGTGCCGAGCTGGGGGGCGGTGAGCATGATGAAGCTGTTCTCGAAGCCGGGAACGTGCTTTTTCATGAAGGCGTAGGTAATATTGGCACGCTTACGGGCACGGATATCGATGCGGGTAAGCTGCTCAACGTCCATAGCGTCAGTGGACTCCGCCTGGGGCTGCATCGCGTGATACCAGATGACGCCCGGCTGGTTCTTTAAAACGCCTTTGAAAAAGCGCGGGTAGCCGCCGAGCTTTTCCAGTTCTTTCATCAGCCCGGCATATTTTTCGGGATGGTCAGCCTTGAAATCGGTCAGCTTAGCGATATCCACATCAGCCAGCCAGAGTACCTGCGCGAGCCAGGCATCGCGGTGTTGGTTGTCGAGCTTGCCATCGAACTCCGCGCCTGCCCTGACGAACATATCGCCATCACCGGTGGAATCGATGACAACTTTGGCGAGAATAGCCTGACGGCCGGATTTGCTTTCAAAAATAACGCCTTTGGTGGTGTTGCCTTCCATGATGGGCTGAACGCCCCAGGAGTGCAGCAGCAGGTCAGCGCCGGACTCCAGCACCATATCGTTGAACTCGTCCTTGAGGATTTCGGGGTCGACGACGGCGGTATAGAGCACGCGCTCTTTATTGATGTTAAAATCCTGGCGGACGTAAAACCAGCCGAGGCCGGCATCGAGATAGTAATCGACGAGTTTTCTATCGGTGGTGCCCCAGTCTTTTTTGGCGGGATAGGAAGCCCCGCCCCTTTTATCCAGTCTATCAATCATTTCCTGGACGATGCCGAAGACGTGCTGCTTGCCGGAGATATCCGAGAGGTTGGGGATGATATTGACCAGCCCGCCGGTGGCCATGCCGCCGAGATGGCTGTACCTTTCGATGAGGACGGTCTTGGCGCCGTTGCGCGCCGCGGCTACCGCGGAGCCGATACCGCCGGGGCCGCCGCCGACAACGACGACATCGACCTCGCGCCAGACTTTAATCTTGCGGGCAGGTTCGGTAATTGTTTTAGCAGCGGGTTGTTTCGGCATGACTGTACCTCCTGAAAGAATCCGGGGAATTGCTATGGAAAGCATATAAAATAGCGGGTTTGGATGTCAAATTGGGGATTTGATAACCTCACCCCCTATGTCCCCCTCTCCTCGCAAACATCAGAATATTTGCCATTCCAGGCATACATTGTTGATAATAGTATCAATGCCCAAAAAAGAAGCAAATGAAGGAAATTTATGGCATGGATATCGAGGAGTGTGATGAGAGCTGATAAAAACACCGGGGAAAAATATGATGATTTTTGGGACTGGCTGCGGTCTGACGGGCATGCTGTCTGGATTTTCAGTTTGTTCTTTGCCTATGCGTACTATCTTATGACCACTGAAGAAGTGTAAAGGGACCTGGATGCCGGCCCGGGCGGGAATGAGGCAACTGAATATTTCGTTTTTAAAGTCTTTTAATTATCCAGCTGATGTTGATAGGCATGAAAATATATTGGGTGATTGGGCGAAACGCCACTTATTTTAGGATATTCTATCTTGATTAACATCGGGCTGTTTTGTTTTGGATTCAAAATGATATTTTCGCTATATACATTGAAGCCGGGTGTGGAATGAGCTGGAAACAACTGATTACCTAATATAGTTTCTTCCGGTGAACTATCAGCAAACACGTCAGTGCTAGTGTCGTTGTAATTTTTCAAATATACGGTAAGGTTGGCAGTATACCAATATGAATCATTCATCTCAACCCACGCCAATTTAGATAAATCAGGTTGATTGGTACCAGGCCATGCTCGTGAATAATTATCATCAAGATATATTCCCAGGTGTGAGGTCAATTCATCGGGCATATAGGATTCAGCGCAACCTGCCGGCAGAAATATCAAAAATGTGAGACAGGTTAGAATTAAGATATATTTTGCTTTGCTCTCTATAGTTTTAACCTCTTCACAAAGGGAAGGGGTGGAGGGATAGGTTGCCTTGAAACTATTTTACAGCGGCCACTTTACGGAAGTCAGGTAAGGGGACATTGGCTTTCGCCAGCTTGCTCTGAAGCTCTTCGATGTTGAC
The DNA here is from genome assembly GCA_050014355.1 of Dehalococcoidales bacterium. GTDB lineage: Bacteria > Chloroflexota > Dehalococcoidia > Dehalococcoidales > RBG-16-60-22 > Fen-1077. The sequence goes on from JBEKDL010000016.1 coordinate 34,999, forward strand.
GCTGCGGACTTTAGCGCGGTTCTTGACGCAAAGCGCCGCGGCAGTGCCGGCGGCCTCGCCGAAAGCGATGCAGTGCGGGATAAGGTTGAAGAAGTTCTGCACGAGCTGGTCAGAGCCGAAAGCACGGCAGCCCACGAGAAGGTTTTCCACGCCGCGCGGGATGAGACAGCGATAGGGGACATGAATATTGGGGTGTTTAACGGATTCTTCGCCGCGGTCGAGGTCGGGGAAAATGGCGATGGTATCTTTAAAGACACGGTCGGCCACGATGTCTTTTTCCGTCAGTATGTAATCGGAGTGGACGCGGCGGCTACTGCGCGTGCCGAGCTGGGGGGAGGTCAGAGCGATAAAGGCCTTTTCGAAGCCGGGGAGGTTCTTCTTATAAAAGTCATAGGTGATAAGCATCTTTTTCCGGCCTTCGAACTCGACGCGGGTAAGCGCCTCGGGGTCACACTGGTCGAGGGCGGGATAGCGTGGGTGGCTCCAGACCACGCTGTCCTGGTCTTTAAGGCAGCTCCTAAAGAAATTAGGGTGCCCGCCCAGCTTGACAAGCTCGCGCATCATTTCCTGGTACTTAGGCGACTGGTTATAGCGGAAATCAAGGGCTTTTTTAAGGTCGACACCGCCCATCCAGTAGCAGAGGGAAAGATGGGCGATGCGGAGGGTGGGGTCCATATCCGTATCGAAAGTAGCGCCGGCGGAGGGCAATAAATCGCCGTCACCGGTGCCGTCGATAATGACTTTAGCGAGGATGGCCTGGCGGCCCGCTTTGCTCTCGAAGATAACGCCCTGCACTTCGTTGCCATCGACGATAGCTTTTGTGCCCCAGGCGTGCATGAGAACTTTCACGCCGGCTTCCTCGGCCATGTCATTGAGGGCGCACTTTAAAATCTCCGCGTCGAAGAGGACGCTGTAAACCACCTTATCGAGCCTGGTATAAAAGAAAGAGCGCTGGAACCACTCCTTGACCTGCTGCTTATCGTCGCTGCCCCACAGCTCTTTAGGCGGATAGGCGGTGGCCTGGCGCTTATCGAGGCGGTCAATCCACTCCTGGGTCTGGCCGGCTATCTGCTGCTTGCCGTACATGTCGCTCAAGTTGGGGATGATGGTCACGACACCGCCGCTGGCCATGCCACCGAGGACGCCGTACCTTTCCACGAGCACGGTATCGGCGCCGTTACGTGCCGCGGCGATAGCGGCGGCATGGCCGCCGGGGCCACCGCCAACAACGACGACATCAGCCTCGCGCCAGACTCTAATTTTCTGCGCCGGTTCCAGGATTGTTTTAGTCGACAGACGCTTCGCCATATCTCACCTCCAGAAAAATAGGAATTTACAGGGGACTCCGCTATGAAAAGCATATAAAATAGCGGCGGTGATGTCAAATGGGTTAAAGCTTTTAGGCAGGAAGTGCCGTATGGCGTGCCGCTGCCGGAGCCATCGGCGTGCAGAGCGTGCGGCGAATGCGTCCGGGCGTGTCCTCAAAAAGCGATACAGATAGTCAGCCTTTAGCCTGTTCAGATAGCCCGATGGTAGTCCGCTTTTCCGGTAATCAAATTTATCACCAGCTTGATAAAGCGTACCACTATCCCGATGCCGAAGCCTACGGCGATGAGCGCGAGGACAACCTTGACCCCGATTTCCGTATTGGCGGCGGCATTAGCGCCCGGCAAGGCGTTGAAGTCGAAGGGGAAGACGGAGAGAAGCGTCGCGATGGTGGCCAGGCCCAAGACATCGATGACGAGGCGTATTACCTGGCGCAGAGTGTACCTATCGCGGATAATCAAGATAATGTGGCCGATGATGGAGACTGTCAAAGTCGCGGTGAGTATCGGAAGCCAGCGGCTGATGTCAGAGGTGAAGAACGGGTATCTTTCCCAAACAACGGTGCCGCCGCGGGTAACGGCGTGATAGTAGGCCACGTATTGATAAAAGTAATTGAAGAAAATCAATAACGCGATGCTCCAGGCGATAGCGAAGGCCGAGGCAGTAATACGGACAGCCCGCCGCCGCTCGAAGAAGTCATCAACTCTACGGCTAATTTTCTCGTCCAGATTTTGAGGTGACGGCGCCGGTCCCGGTTTTTCCACGGGCGCCTGCTTTTGAGGCGCGGCCGATGGTTTTTCCGCAGCGGCAGGCGGGGGTTGGGGAGATTGGGGTGGGGGCGGATAATCGGAACCGGGATATCTGGAAATAATCGACTCGGCGATATCGCCGGCGATGGGGAGGTGGTAGCGCTCGCCGTTATAGGCGCGGAGCATCAGGACAATCCAGAGGATAAACGCGGTGATGCCGATAATCACGTTGAAGAGCCAGCCGATAAAAGGCAGCCAGCCAATGATGGCGCTGATGATAGCCAGTCCACCGAAAGTGACGAGGGACTGGACGGCGTGGAATCGCACCCACTGGTTTTTCTTTTCCAGGATTAAAAAGATGATGCCGGTAATCCAGGCGCCGACGTAGCAGAGCAGCCCGGCGATGTTTGGCGAGAGTGTGGTGGTGGATTCCGCAGCAGGTTTGCGTTCGCGCTCAAGCTGCTCTCTAGCTTCGAGGCGGGCTTTTTCTTCTTCGTAGATTTTACGGCGTTCTTCCGGCGAGAGTTCCATGGCTTTCCTCCTAACAGGGAGTTTCTTTTGTTGATTATACAACGGCAAAGGCCAGGGGTAAAAACTTTCACTTGATTTGATTACCTCACCCCCTGACCCCTCTCCAAACGGGGCGTCAAAATGCCCCCGGAAATCATCTGTTTGGAGAGGGGAATTATTATTAAGATCCCGATTTAATCGGGACTCTTCGCAAACTACTCCCTTCGGGGAGGGGAAGGGAACAGATTGCATCGCTTCGCTCGCATTGCCCTACCTACGCCAAGGCAACGGCAGGCAAGGCACTCCTTCAGAATGACGGGTTAAGATGGCTGGATTCCGGCCTGGGCGGGACCCTTCGACAGGCTAAGGTTGAGTGGGAGAATTGGAGGAAAGGGTACGGATTCTCACGTCGTCCCGATGAATCGGGACTCCTCAGAATGACAGGATGAAAGGGGTAAGCCTTGACAAAGAGTCGGCTACCCTATACGATTTTGAGTGAGGCCGCGCTAGACGGGGAGCCAGCGGTGCCCTGTACCTGAAATCCGCTACAGCAGGGTCGAACTCCCGCTTGAGGCTTGCGTCTGGTGGGACTGCTCCTGTTAAGTGGTGTTGAAGGCCGGGTCCTGCGCGGCGGAAGGCTATGAACCCCGTCAGGTCCGAAAGGAAGCAGCGGTAAATAGTTATTTCCGGGTGCCGCAGGTACACCTGGCTGGAGCCGGCTGGCAGGGGTAAGCCGTTAGACCGGGTCGAGGGCGGGTGCACGGCCTCTATTTCTATGGATAAAAACCATCCCGAAAACAGTCAGGGCTCTCTCATCTCACAAACAAAAAAGCTCCTGCGTCGGTATAACCTCCGGGCGAAAAAGGGGCTGGGGCAGAACTTTTTAATCGACCGAAAGGTACTGCAAAAAATACTTGACGCGGCCGATTTAAAGTCCACCGACACGGTTATCGAGGTGGGGCCGGGGCTGGGGCTGATGACGGCGGAGCTGGCCAAACGCGCGGGGTGGGTCATCGCCATCGAGCTGGACAACCGGCTGGCGGATATCTTGAGAGAAACGCTGCCGACCGATAATGTGGTCATTATCAACCGGGACGTGCTCGGGACGGAGCCGGCGGAGCTGCTGCAGGAAAGCGCACCAAAAATCCCGGAGGCCATGAAGCCTTACAAGGTCGTCGCCAATTTGCCTTATTATATTACGTCACCGGTGCTGCGCCATTTTCTCGAAGCCTCCGTCAAACCGGAAAGAATCGTCGTCATGGTGCAGAAAGAGGTGGCGGAGGTCATCACGGCAGGGCCGGGAAAGCGGAGCGTCCTCTCCATCAGCGTGCAGTTTTACGGCAAGCCGGAAATCGTCACCATCGTACCGGCAGCCTCGTTCTACCCGGCGCCGGAGGTGGACTCGGCGGTGGTGAAGATTGACGTTTATCCGCGGCCGCCGGTGGATGTGGACGACGAGGGAAGATTTTTCAAGCTAGTGCGCGCCGGATTCAGCGCGGCCCGGAAACAGGCGGCCAACTCGCTGGCGCAGGGGCTGGGGCTGGAAAAGGCGGAAGTGACGGCGTGGCTGAAAAAGGCGGGTATCGATCCTACGCGGCGGGCGGAGACTTTTACCCTGGAGGAGTGGGCGCAACTGTGGAAGGTGTGGAAGGGTGAGTAGTTAGTAGTTTGGAGGACGGATTGCTTCGCGTCGCTCGCAATGACCGGACAAGATATGTTAAAAGTTAAGGCACCCGCCAAGATAAACCTGACGCTGGAAGTGCTGGCAAAGCGCGCGGACGGCTACCATGAAATACGCAGCGTAGTGCAGTCGGTAGCCCTATACGACACTCTGTATTTTGAGGACGGGCCGGGAATTGAATTTCAATGTGATATGCCGGAATGGGCTGTGGAGAAAAGCCTGCTGAATAAAGCGGTCAGCCTGCTACAAGGAGCAACAGGGTGCCAGAAGGGGGCGGGGATAAGGATAGAAAAGCGCATCCCGTTGACGGCGGGGCTGGGTGGCGATTCCAGCGATGCGGCGGCATTATTACGGGGCCTGAATGAACTGTGGGGATTGAAGCTATCCACTAAAAAGCGGCAACAGATAGCGGCGAATCTTGGTTCGGACGTGAACTTTTTTCTTCACGGCGGGACGGCATTAGTTGAAGGGAAGGGGGAGAAAATAACGCCGCTGCCGGCGCTACCGAAGATGTGGGTGGTGCTGGTGGCGCCGGACGTGCCTAACGCGCCGGGGAAAACGGGGCGGATGTACGGGGCGCTGAAGCCGGGGCATTTTACGGACGGTAAATTAACGGAAAAATTTGTAAATAATTTGCATAAGAATGTTACGTTTGATGCTTCGATGTTGTTCAACACCTTCGAGAATGTCGCTGGCGATATTTTCCCAGGTCTCAAAGTCTACCAAGAGCACCTGATAAAGCTTGGAGCACGGAATGTGCACCTGGCCGGCTCCGGGCCGGCGCTTTTTACGATGTTCAAGGACAAAGCACAGGCGGAGGACTTTTACGCACGCTGTGAGGGGCAGAAAATGCAGGCGTACCTGGCGGAGACATTGTGAAGAACTTAAGGACATGGGGAAGGCCGCCTCACGGGGTGGCCGTTATTCACGGCGGGCCGGGGGCGCCCGGGGAAATGGCGCCGGTGGCGAGAGAGCTGGCGAAAATCTGCGGGGTGCTGGAGCCGCTGCAAACGAAAGACACTTTAGGGGGACAGGTAAGGGAGCTGCATGAAATTCTGGAGCAGAAAGGCAAGCTGCCGATTTGCTTAATCGGGTATTCGTGGGGGGCGTGGTTAAGCTTTATCGTGACGGCGCGGCACCCGGAGGTGGTGCGAAAGCTCATCCTGGTGGGGAGCGCGGCTTTCGAAGAAAAATACGCAGAGAACATCGTCCCGGACAGGATGGATAGGCTCACCGAAGAGGAAAGAATCGAAGCGCTCGACCTGATAGACACCCTCGATGACCCCGCCACGCCGGATAAAGACGCCCGGATGGCGAGGCTCGGGGCGCTATTCAGTAAAGCGGATACGTACGACGCGCTGCCGCGGAAAAGCGAGCTACTGGAATTCAGCTACGAAATCAATAAAAGCGTCTGGGAAGAGGCGAAGGCGTTAAGGGAAAGCGGGGGGCTGCTGGAAATGGGGAAGAAAATAAAGTGCCCGGTGGTGGCCATCCACGGCGACTACGACCCGCACCGGGCGGAAGGCGTGAAGGAGCCGCTGACGCGCGTGCTGAAAGACTTCAAGTTCATCTTGCTGGAGAAGTGCGGTCACGAGCCGTGGATAGAGAAGTTCGCCAGGGACAAGTTTTATGAGATAATTAAAAATGAGATAAAATAGAGGAAATTCTAAGAACTAAACTCTAAACACTAAATACACAGGTCCAGGTTTTAGAATTTAGAATTTAGAGTTTACATTAAAAGGGGGTTTGAAGATGCCATATAAGACCGACCAAAATCTGCAAGAGGCTTTCGGGGGGGAGAGCAAAGCGAACCGGCGGTATATTTTCTTCGCGGAGAAGGCGGAGAAAGAGGGCTATCCGGGCGTGGCGAAGCTTTTCCGGGCGGTAGCGGAGGCGGAGACGGTGCACGCGCGGAACCACCTTAATGCGCTGGACGCCATCGGCGCGACGAAGGAAAACCTGATGGCGGCGAGCATCGGGGAGCACCAGGAGTTCACGGGGATGTACCCGATGTTTATCGAGGTAGCCAAGGAAGAGCGGAACGACCGCGCGGACCGGACCTTCGCGCTGGCTAACGTCGTGGAAAAAATCCACCACGGGCTTTTCGAGGCGGCCCTAAAAGAGGTCAAGGAGGGGGAAAAGCCGGCGGAGGCGACCTATTACGTGTGCCAGGTCTGCGGCAACACGGTAGCAGGGTCAGCGCCGGACAAGTGCCCCGTATGCGGCTCGGCGGCGAAAGCGTTCAAGAAGATAGACTAACTGTCATTGCGAGGAGCGAAGCGACGTGGCAATCCCCCTGCGGTGCCTGAAAAAAGCTGGTTCCAACCTCCTCCCTTTGTAAGAAGCCCGGCTTTTCCTTATAATGATATTGATATCTAGAGTTAAAGGAGCTGTATGAGCCGTTTAATCGATAAGTTCCAGAATGCCGCCCAGTCCTCCACCCAGCCGATGGGTTTCCGCACCTCCCGCGCCGCCGCGCCGGAACCGGGTATCTTGGTTATCGTCAGCGCGACCCCGGAGGAAGCTGGAAATGCCGGCGATATCGGTAACGCTGCCGCTTTTCTTATCCGCCCGAACGATTTAACGCTTACCGCGAAAAACTTCCAGAAAATAGCCGAAACCCTCCCGGATGTCCCCATCGGGCTTTATCTGGAGGACGCCGGTGACGCTGAAATAGCGGCGCTGACCGAAGCCGGCTGCGATTTCTTAGTATTCCCCGCCTCCAGCCGGTTTATCGCCGCCCCCACCGGTAAAAAGTCCGGCCGTATTTTGCAGGTGGAATCGTCCATGGACGATAGCCTGCTGCGGGCGGGCAATAGCCTTCCTGTGGACGCTTTCCTGGCCGCCGATACCTTTTCCGGCGGCTCCCTTTCCTGGCACGAGCTGATGATTATCCAGCACCTGGCCAACACGCTGGCCAGACCCCTGATACTCAACCTGCCCCCCGATGCCACCGAGGCGGAGCTTAAAGCGCTCTATGAAGCCGGCGTGGACGGTGGCCTGGTGGAAATTTCCGCGCTGAAACCCGGCGGCCTGAAAAAATTGCAGGATGCCATCGGCAAGCTGCCGCCCCGCTCCGCCAGGAAACGCGGGAAAATCGATGTTTTCCTGCCCCGTGCGGGAGGAGAGCCTGCTGCTGCCCCACCCCCCGACGAAGAAGAAGAGGAAGACGAGTAAGGGCGCTTTACTAATTATGGATTATTCTATTCGGTTATTTCAGCGCCCTAACGCCGCGCCGTTGTTTTACTGGAATGACAGAATAAGTGAAAATAAAAAAGCCCCGAAATATCAGGACTCCTTGACTCGTTAGTTTTAACTTTTGAGCTTTGAGTTTTGAGTTTGGTTTACACGCCCTGCGTCATCTGGTAAATCTTGCCTTCGGTCGATATCGCCGGCGCTATCACCATCTCCGCGTTATGCATCTCCTGGATGTTCGCCGCCCCGCAGAACCCCATCGCCGTCTTTAGCGCCCCCACGAAGTTCTCTGTTCCGTGCGTCTTGGATGTTGGTCCGAAGAGCAGCTTTTCCAGCGTCGTGTTCGTCCCCACCTTTATCCGCGTCCCCCGCGGCAGCGCCGGGTGCGGATGCGACATTCCCCAATGATAGCCGCGTCCCGGGGCTTCCTTCGTCTGCGCGATGGGTGAGCCAATCATCACCGCATCCGTGCCGGCAGCGAACGATTTGCAGATGTCGCCGCCCTTGCGCAGGCCGCCGTCGGTGATAATCGGTATATACTTTCCTGATTCCCGGTAGTATTCATCCCTCGCCGCCGCGCAGTCGATGGTCGCGGTAATCTGCGGCACCCCTATCCCCAGCACTTCCCGGCTGGTGCAGGCCGCGCCGGGCCCGACGCCTACCAGCACCCCCGCGATGCCCGTTCTCATTAGTTCCAGGCACGCGTTATAGCTCACGCAGTTGCCGACGACTATCGGCATTTTGACCTGCTCGGATAGCTCGGAGAATATCAGCCCGCGGTAGCTCTTGGAAATATGGCGCGCGCTGGTGACGGTCGACTGTATGACGAGGATATCCCCGCCGGCTTCCGCCACTATCGGCGCCAGCTTTTTGGTGTTGGCCGGTATCAAAGATATAGCGCAGACGGCCTTCGCCTTTTTAATCGCCCGCACCCTGTCGCCGACCAGCTTCTCTTTAATCGGCTCCTTGTAGACTTTTTGCAGCAGCGCCGTCACCTCGGCGTCGGACGCTTTGGCGATTTTCTCCAGCACCTCGTCCGGGTTTTCGTAGCGGGCCTGTACGCCGTCGAGGTTGAGCACCCCGAGCCCCCCCAGCTTGTTTATCTGGATGGCCAGCTTTACGTCGACGACGGAGTCCATGGCCGAGGTGATAAAGGGAATCGAGAAAGTGAAATCGCCGATGTGGAAATCGGTGTTGGTCTGGTCAGGGTTGAGCGTGACATCTCCGGGCACGATGGCCACTTCGTCAAAACCGTAGGATTGCCGGAGCTGTTTGAACCTGGGGAGGGCTTTAGCGCTGCACATATATGTGCACACTATTATAACAAAATCCCGAAACCTTTTGCAACACCGTTTCCTCCAGAATCCGCGCGACCATCTGTCATTGCGAGCACAGCGAAGCAATCCGTATCCTGAACGTCATTCCCGCGCAAGCCGGAATCCATTGTCCCCCTTTCGTAAAGAGCTTGCCCTCGGCAGCGCTCGCACTTGGGGGTGAGGTCAGCACAAATCACCCAAGCTTTTACTTTTGACCTGTGTCTTTAACTTTTAACCTTTGACTTTTCAGCTGTCCCTCTCTCGACCACAAGCAGGAGTGTGCCGCGGGAATCCCGATTGTATCGGGATCTCAAAAATTTTCCCCCTCTCCAAACAGAATATTGTTCGCTCATAACGTTGACCCGTTTGGAGAGGGGGCCAGGGGGTAAGGCATACCCTTTGTTGCCTTGCTGCTTGTTCTTTCCTATTTGACAACCCCCTTTCTTTATCCTTATAATCCCCACGAGCGCAGGTTAGTTATATGGCCCTTGTTATTTTAATTGTAGCCCTTATCTGTCTTATCGGCGGCGGTGCCGGATTATTCTATGTCAACGTCAACCTGGATATGGGCACCGCCCTCTGGATTTGCGGCAATATCGCTTTCGGCACTTTCGCCGCCGTCGGCGTCGTCGTTTGCATTTTCCTGGCCATCTTCAACGCCGAATTCGAATAGGCGCCGAATTTGCACCTTTTCCCTTTCTCCACCGCTCTCCTAAGACTTTAGCTTTGAACATAGACAGGCGGAAGCTAATCGTTCTATAATATTGATAAGGATTAAAAATGCCGGCTCTTTACGTCGTCGCCACCCCCATCGGAAACCTGGAAGACATCACGCTTCGGGCCCTGCGCGTGCTCCGCGAGGTGAAGCTCATCGCCGCGGAAGACACCCGCAAGACCCGGCGCCTTCTCAACGCCTACGACATTAAAACGCCCATGACCAGCTACTACGAGCACAACAAGCTGGCCAAGCTGGATTCCATCCTGGACTCCTTGAAGGAAATCGATGTCGCCCTGGTGTCCGAGGCCGGCATGCCTGGCATCTCCGACCCCGGCTATGAGCTTATTGCCGCGGCCGGCCGGCGCGGTATTGCGGTCGTTCCCGTGCCCGGCCCTTCGGCCATTACCGCGGCGCTGGCTGTCTCCGGACTGCCCACGGACAGGTTTACTTACATCGGATTCCTGCCTGGTAAATCTGGCGCGCGGCGGCGTACTTTGGAGTCTATTGTCAATGAACCCGGCACTATCATCGCTTTAGAAGCCCCCCACCGTCTCGCCGGGTCATTAGCTGATATACTGGACGTCCTCGGCGACCGGCGTCTCGCCGTCTGCCGTGAGCTTACCAAGCTCTACGAGGAGGTCTTCCGCGGGACGTTGAATGAGGCCATCAATCACTTTACCGAGCCCCGGGGCGAGTTCACTCTAATCATCGAAGGCAAAGGCGACAAGGAAAAACCCCGCTTAACCGAAGATATTGAAAGCCAGCTCCGGAAAATGTACCTGGCGGGCGCTTCGGCCCGGGAAGCGGTCGGCGCTGTCGCTGGAGAAACGGGACTGAAAAAGAAAGAGCTTTACCAGACCTGGCTCAAGCTGGATAAGGTCTGGGAACGAGAAAAAGAGTAGTGTTAAACCTACGAAGGAGCTAAACCAATGCGTCGCGGCTGTATTTCTTTAGGCGAAATTAAATGTGATTCGTGCGGTAACCCCATCCCTTACCCCGACCGCTACCTGGCCGTCAATATGAAAGGCGACAAGGAGGACGATGAGGGCGATACCAAACGTTTCTGCCTCGAGTGCTGCCTCAAGAAAGGCTACGCCCACTATAAAGAAGAGAAAGGCGAGCGGATTTTGACCTTCTTCTAGGTCTACCCGTCATCAGAGTTGGAGGATTTTGCCCCATTCCTGTCATTCCCGCGAAAGCGGGAATCCAGACTCCTTTATCCTGTCATACAGAAACCATAGCCGAACGAAGGTAAAAATTTGTTAATTAAGGTCATCGTAACCCTGAACACCATATCTATCGTCCCCCTTTTGCAAAGGGGGATTGAGGGGGATTTTACTTTTTGAACTATGACTGAAAAAATATTTATCGGGGTAGGCTGGCCATACGCTAACGGCTTGCTGCACCTGGGTCATATCGCCGGCGCTAATCTCCCGGCGGATATCTTCGCCCGCTATCATCGCCTTAAGGGCAATGATGTCCTCATGGTGTCCGGCTCGGACCGGCATGGCACCCCCATCACCATCCGCGCCGAGCAGGAAGGTAAAACCCCCGCCGGGGTCGCCGATTTCTATCACGAGAAATTCCTGGAATCGTGGCGGAAGCTCGGCATTTCCTGGGACTTATATACCTCCACCGGCACCCCCAACCACGCCGCCGTGACTCATGACATGTTCCTTACCCTGCTCAAGAAGGGCTATATCTATAAATCGAGCACTTCCCAGCCCTATTGCCCCTCCTGCGCGCGTTTCCTCCCCGACCGCTATGTCGAAGGCACCTGTCCGTTCTGCGGTGACGCCGGCGCCCGCGGCGACCAGTGTGATACCTGCGGCAAGCCTCTCAACGCCGCCGAGCTTAAAAATCCCCGCTGCCGCCAGTGCGGCATCCCGCCCGAGTTCCGCCAGACGGAGCACTTCTTCCTTAAATTGAGCTCCTTCGAGGACCGGCTCAAGGAGTGGGTGCACAAACAGGACCACTGGCGCCCTAACGTGCGCAATTTCACGCTGGGATTCCTCGAAGAAGGCCTGAAAGACCGCGCCATCACCCGCGATATCGAGTGGGGTATCACCGTGCCGGTGCCCGGTTTTGAGAACAAGCGCATCTACGTCTGGTTCGAGAATATTATCGGCTATCTTTCCGCCAGTAAAGAATGGGCTGGAGCGCGCGGCGTTCCTGAAAAGTGGCGCGATTTCTGGGAGGGAGACTCTAAGGGCTACTATTTCATCGGTAAGGACAACATCGTCTTCCACACCATGAACTGGCCCGCCATGCTCATGGGCTGCGGCGGCCTGAACCTCCCCTACGATGTCCCCGCCAACGAGTTCCTGACCATCGAAAGTAAAAAAGGCTCCAAGAGCCATAACTGGGCTGTCTGGGTCAACGATTTCCTTTCACGCTATGACCCCGACCCCCTCCGTTACGTGCTCTCCATCAATATGCCCGAGACCAGCGATACGGATTTCTCCTGGCATGAATTTGTCCGCCGCAACAACGATGAGTTGGTGGCCACCTACGGCAATCTGGTGAACCGGGTGCTGACCTTTACCTACCGCAACTTCGATGGTAAAGTGCCGGCGCCGGCCGCTTTAGATGACACCGACCGCGAAATCCAGCAAAAAGCCCGGGACACCATCGCCGAAATGGACGGCAATCTTTCAAACTGCAAATTCAAGCTCTCGATTTTACGCGCCATGGAGCTGGCCCAGGCCGCCAACCGCTATCTCGATGCAAAGTCCCCCTGGAAGGTCATTAAAGAAAATCGTGCGGCGGCGGCCTCCTCGCTCTACGTGGCGCTCACCGTCATCAACCAGCTTAAAACCGTGCTCAACCCGTTCATGCCGTTCAGTTCCGCTAAGGTGCATGAGTATCTCGGCTTCAAGGACGATATTTCGCGCGGCGGCTGGCAATGGCAGGACCTGCCCGCAGGCCAGTTGCTTGTTCAACCCCTGCCTCTCTTTAAAAAGCTCGAAGAAAGTATTATCGAAGAGGAGACCAAGCGCATTGGAACTTAGCGAGATTTATGCCCCTGTCCAGGAAGATTTAATCAAGGTCAAACAGAGTCTTACTTCCATCAGCCGGATTGACTACCAGTGGCTCTCGGAGCAGTTGGCTTACCTGGTCAAAGAGACCGGCAAAGCCCTCCGGCCCGCGCTTACCCTGCTCTCCGGCAAGTCCTTTAAGTACAACCTCGCGTACCTGCTGCCGATGTCGGTCTCCGTGGAGCTGATGCACACCGCCACGCTCGTTCACGATGACGCTATCGATAACGCTTTAACGCGCCGCGGCCAGGCGACTATCAACTCCATCTGGGGCGATGAAATCGCCATCCTCATGGGCGATTACCTCTTCGCCAAGGCCGGCGAGTTCGTCTCCGATACACAGACGCCGCGGGTCATCAAGCTCTTCTCCCAGACCCTCGGCATTATCTCCAGCGGCGAAATCGGCCAGTTCCGCGGCGCTTTCAAACTCGACCACTCCCGCGAAAGTTATTTCCGCCGCATCTATAGCAAGACCGCCTCCCTGTTTTCCCTCTCCACCCAGTCTGGCGCTATCTTGAGCCAGGCGCCGGAAAAGGCCGTGTCCGTCATGAAAGAATACGGCGATAACCTGGGTATCGCCTTCCAGATTGTGGATGATATCCTGGATTTCACCAGCACCGAGGAAGCCATGGGCAAACCGGTCGGCTCCGACCTTACCCAGGGCACGCTGACTCTACCGGCAATTATGCTGGTGGAACACTATCCCGCGGATAATCCG
>JBEKDL010000017.1:0-46365 GCA_050014355.1 Dehalococcoidales bacterium
AGGCTTGACACCCAACACCACAGGGACTATACTTAAAACTGCGCAACGCGGGGTAGAGCAGTGGTAGCTCGTCGGGCTCATAACCCGGAGGTCGTTGGTTCAAATCCAACCCCCGCTACCAAGTTTTACAAGGCTTCGGCTCTCCGAGGCTCTCAAATACTTCCTAAAGCTCGCGAAAGCGGGCTTTTTCTTTATCCTCAAAGCTACCAAGAGGACGCACCACCCATGATGTCAAACGGGGCAAACAGGCCTTATAATATAATTAGGATGAAAAATAAGGCAAGCGGCTCCAATCTACAAACCATCCTCACCGACCTGCAAGCGTTGTCGCCAGCAGACCGGCAGGCAATCGCCCAGATGCTTCAATCAGGTCCAGCGAGCATACTTAAAAAGCCCGGCGATGGTGTTACCGACTGGCAGAGCGAGCTAAGGCTGCGGGGCTTGGCCGAGGGCACCATAGAGCTTTACTCCCGTACTGTCAGGAAGCTATTAGAGCGCTATCCTGCCCCGACCAACCGAGAGGTCAGGGCTTACCTGGCGGAAAGGCTGAAGGTTGTCACCCCGACCAAAGTTAGAAACGATCAAAAAGCTCTCAAATCATTTTTCGGCTTCCTAGAGGAGCAAGGGCTGTGGCTGGCAAACCCCGTCAAAGGGATGAAGCTGATGAGAGTAGCGAAGGTTACCCGACAAGCACCACCTGCCGATGACGTAGATAAACTGCTCAAGGCATGGCAGGGGTCAGACCAAAGGTTGAGAGACAGACTGTTAATCGCCATCATCGTGAACACGGGACTTCGCATCACGGAGGCTTGCTCTATCCTGCGGGATAACCTCGACCTTAAAGAGTGCAAGGTTAAGGTTATGGGGAAAGGGCGAAAGGAACGGACGGCTTACTTCTCCCCTGCCGTGGCAGACTTGCTTCGTGAGTATATCTCTAAGAAGTGCGGAAAGAACGATAAATACCTATTCCCCGCAGACAACAAACTGGGCTATCAGGGAATACGCTGTCTTGAAAAGACTTTCAGGCGGATATGCAGTCGCTTAGGCATTAAACCCATCACGCCCCATATGCTCCGCCATTATTTTGCCACTAATGCGCTAAGGAACGGGGCAAGGATTGAGGTTATCAGCCGTCTGCTAGGTCACTCCTCGGTTGCCATCACCGACCAGGTCTATGTGCATATAGGCGAACAGGAAGCGGAGGACGAGGCCAGGAAGTATGCTCCATTATCTGGCGACTAAAACTGCTTATCAGGTTGGCTGGGCTTTATGTCGCTCGGCCAACCTGATTTTTTTGTGCGCCCCATTGTCTACGTCTCATCTGAGAGGGCGCACGTTCGGCGTGGGCTGCTCCCCGCGTTCTTACGAGTATAATTATCATTAGTCGAAAATCGGGGAGAGAAGCTAGAGGACAAAATACGCTTGACAAGTAGACATAAAGATGATATATTTTAACCATAGAACTTCGTTTTTAGCTGAAATTTAACAACTGAATTAGGGGTCGTGCAAAGGGGGGTCGGTTTCCCGACTCACCGCGATGTCCCCACCAAGTTAGCAAACTAACGCATGAGCACAGTATTCAATTGAGTACTGTGCTTTTTTTATTTCCGAGCAGAACCAACGCATGAGCACAGTATCATCAAATGGTTCTGCTTTTTTATTTTCAGGAGGTGAAACATGGAAAACATCGGCGAGGAACTACGGATACGTAGATTACTGAAAAAACTGACACAAACAGAAGTAAGTAAATCAGCGGGTATTACTCAAATAGCGATAAGCAATATCGAGAGGGGCTTGCACAACCCGACACCAAGGACAATCGCCCGGATACGTCATGCTATCGATAAACTGCCCGCGAAGGAGGTTAAAAATGATGTAAAAACAACTGAATAAATCGTCAAAGAAAATAATTGGAGGAAAAAATGAGTTACACAAATCAAGATTATCCATACTTAGCAGATGAAGACAGGCGGTTCGCTCAAGCCTTCCGCATCTCCGAGGACGAATTCTTTGGAATGGCTGGGGGCTTGAAGGCGTACACTCAGTTCAGGTTAAATCGTGACGAAGCGCGCCAGGCATCGGTGGAAACGGAGACAGGAGAGCGACAGGAATTCAGCGTGCCAACCCTTCCCGATAATGTCAACGACGCAATGAAGGGCATAGCGCTCCCCGGAGTCAACGAAAAGGATTTGGCACGTCTGGTTCTGGAAGATCAGATAAAACAGGTGGCGGGGATTCTGGATGGCATTGGGGCGGGGAAAATGGTCAAGGAACAAGCCGATACACAGCAAAGGTATAAAGCAGAAAGTAAGGCTAGCGAGTTAAAGAGAATCGCCGCCAATAATCCTTATGGTTTCCCCACTGATAGCCAGTCCGCCAAAGATTGGGCTGAAACCCAATACCAGCTCCGATATGGAGTGAAACCATGAGTTCTTCACTTGCCGAAAAACTTGACGCGTTAGCTGCTGCCTTTTCAAATATTAAGTTCAGCTCCTGCAGCAACCTAGACGCCTTTACCTTCAAGGTGAGCCGCGAGAACCACTCCGTGATTTTTAAGCATGGTGAACTTGAGGTCAAGGTCGGTAACTTCAAGTTAATGGATGGCAACGAGTGGTTTCAAAAAGAACCGAAAGCGATGCCGGTCATAGACGACTATGCGAGATGCCGCCGACTCTGGTACGAAGCTGACGTTAAGTTCTCGGTGGGAAAAATCAAAAACAGTAAGAGCTTGCCTTTGGGCTATGCAACATATCGGGATTCACTGGTTGCGCCCCTGGGCACAATGCCGGAAAGGATGGTAATCAACGACCTGCTTTTTAAAATTGAACAATGGCTTGCTTCTACCTTTGGGGAGGAGCTTTTCAGCCCTCAAATCAGTAAAAACACTGTCAGAGACATGGACAGTCGCTCGGATTCATTAGGGAGGAGAATCATCCGGGCATTAGGTCTGAGTTGAAGAATTCTCGATGCTCGTCGGAGGTTCCGTTCCCTCCGGCGGGTACATTAACCTCCTTTGGATTGGGGCGGTGGGGGGCTTTATCTCCCCTCCCCCGCCCCTGAAGGAATTCACGACGCTCCGGTCTTCCTAACCGGGGCACTATGGATACGGAGGGCTGGACTGGGGGAAATAGCGACAAATTCGTCGAGCACCCCTACCGAATGCGGCCGCTAGCTCAAACGGTCTTAGCAGTCCAGAAATCAGGGAGGGGTTACTCCACCCCTCTCCCCTCCCCAAAAATCACAATAAGAAAGAGGTAATAAAATGAAAATCACGATAAAGCTACGCAATCAGGATAAACCAACTGTCATTGATAACGTTCAGGTCGCCCAGCAGCGAGTACCGATGTATCTGATAACCTGTGGCGAGACGCATTATCGCTACGCGATGGACGGCATCGAGTGGGTAAAAGAGGAAGGGGTCAAGTCTATTGCCGAGGGTCATGTATGCGCCAGTGAGGCCGATGCACCCGAACCTGAAACAGGGGATACCAGCTCCCCCTCAAAAAAGACACCTTACCGCCATACCGGAGCTAAAAAGGTCAACATCGACCTATCCCTATTGGAAGGGAAACTAGACCTAGGGGATGGGAAGTCATATTCGGGTGAGACCTATAGCATGGGGGAGATTGGAACTAGAATTGGGAAAATATTAGGAATTGGCGAGACACAAAGCTATAAGATAGTAAATCAGCTAATTGCTGAACGGAAAATCAGGCGCTCCAAAGACATCGACGTCAAGGGGAGAAAATGTTATGAGGTGGTCGACCCTGTTCTGAACCCAAATTTTAATGAAGTAATTAGAGACTTGCCAAGCATGAATATGTCGCTTGAGGAATATCTTAATAAGGAATACTACTAGCATCACCTGTGAAAAAATGAAAAAACGACTAATACTATAGAGTATTACATACCTTTCATTTTTTCATAAGAAAAAAATGAAATAGGGATACCAAAAATAGGCTCGCTACCGCTTCGCTATTTTTGTTCTCCCTTTGATTGTATGAAAACCTGTAAAGCCTGCGGAGTAACCTTTGGAACCTACCTTCAATTGGCGGGGCATATTCTGGTAATGAAAGATGCCGCCCACCGGGGCCACAAACGATGGGCGGTATCCTTCCTATCTGGCAAGGGACGGTTCCGGCGGAAACCTTGAACCTATCACCGAAACATCTTGGACTTCTGATATAGCGTCTCAGCGCGTCCCCACTGACAGGGCCGATAATCAGGTCCAACACCGGAAGTTTTCTTCCTGTTTGTAACGCCGGGCTGTTCCCCGCCACCTCTCCTGCTTCCATGCCTAAATTCACATAATGCGCTTGGTGGCATGGCTGTCAGTTCCATCAGTTTGCTAGGTTCTAAAGGCTGGGGATTACACTCAAAAGGAACCGCCCATTGTGCTTCTCGGTGCCACAAACCAGCGGTCATGGCTCCAAAGACTTTCGCCAGTTCGCTAGGAATTATGCAACCGTGTGGCTGTTCGCCTGCGACAACGTCAGTGAGAAATTTTTTATGGAAAAATAACTTTTTATAATTTCTATTGTTTCGATTTCTTTTTAGAGAGTATAAATGAGGCTATTGATTTTTCGATAATGTCACCGCCAGATGCAACAGTTTTAACTAATGGTTGCATTTCGTCTAATGGTAGAATAGACGAGGAATAGAGGACTGCCCTTTTGTCCCAGGGTCCTAAACCATCAATTTTATCTCGGAAACTCCTGACCCAGGTTGTGTCTTTTCGTCTTAATGAAATTAGAGCTTGTCCTCTGATAGATGATATATTATCGTAATTAGCTGGTAAACCTATTCTATTGAAACTGTCGTTCTGTAGTAAATGGGATAACCATATATTTATGAACGGCTGGTTCATTAAAAAATGAGAGTAAAGACTCTCAAACTCGGTTTTGTACTTGGACACGGTTTTATCATTAACGACGGCATTTAAATAGATTACCGATTCTCTAATTACTGGCCTAATCTTATAGAAGTGCTCTAACAACAGAGGGACTATATTGCGGATACGATATTTAGCAGATTGACGAAGCACATGTCTTAGAAGCCCGTAGTCTATTGGTGCAGCTAATGCTTTTTTGAACAATTCATAATAAGTTGATGATAGGAGCTTCAATTGTTCCTGGCTCAATATTTTTACTAGGGTCTTTTCGTATTCCTCATCATAATTAAAATCATCACTATACTCCGGGAGATTTTCTACTAATTCATACATTTTCTCAGCGGCTAATTCCTCGGCTTTAGACATCAAAGTGGTTTTCTCTATTTTTCTCTCGTCTTTCATATACTTTTCAAGAAAAACCTTTACGGGTATTGTCTCAGTCTTTTCACCTGAAAATACAAGTCTGTGACTAGAATATAGAAAAAAAGTAAGATCGTGAAGCGCATGTATGGCATCCTCAGCATTATTAAAAAACATTCTAATATCATCTACGTATCTTACGAATTTATTTGTATATTCCAATATTTTTTTGTCAATGCTGCCCATTATTAACTCGGCAAGTATTATACTTGGAGCCGGGCCAACGGGAATACCCCTTGAAGTCTTTTTATTAAGAGATAATAAGAAGTTCTCAATTATTTTTGCTTGTCCAGAATACTTTCTACCGCCAGCTTCTTCAATTAGGTTATTAATCCTATGGGTGTAAATTTGGTTATAAAAGTCAGTAACATCAGCTACAACTACCCAACCTCTTTTGAATTCGTTGGCAAGTTCTTCTGTTCGAGAAATAAAAATGTCCCATCCCTTATCAGCAGAAAAAAAGGAGCCTTCCTTATCCGGTTTAATTCTATAAGAGCAGACGATATTCTGTGATTCTGGTATTCGGTATCGTTCAATAATTTCGCATACTTCTCTGATGAGGGATGTATATATAAGAGAGTCACAAGGTTCAAGTTGGTGTGCAACGCGATAGTTACCATTTGGTTTTGGGGCTAGACATATCATAGGTGATTTCGCCTCATATTCCTCTAAATCAAGCGATAGCAAATAGCGTTTAACCTCTTCCCAATTGTGTGATATCGCTTGGAATTCAAAGATTTTTGGATAAAAATCGCTATGTGAATATTTTTGAAGGTGTTTTAAGGCCCATTCGAGGTAATTTTCTTTTAGTCTTATCATACTTTTTTGTCTTGGGAGCAAACAATTAGATTTCTATTTGTGCCTTGTTTCCCCTGGCTGCGTCAAACCCTTTTGAGCGTGGTCTGCTAGTTGGGGGTCACTTTGCCTTGGCGGTACAGGTCGGCTTTCGGGTTTAGGTTGTCCTTGTGGTTGGCTCGGTTTATCTGCCATAATCTACCTTCCAATTCCAAATTGTTTATCTCGTATTTTGTCGCTTGATTCAACTTTCTGACCTAACTCAGGGTCATTGGTTCGTGGCGGTACCGGCTTCTTATCGGGTTTATCCTGATTTCCTTTCTTTTTCGTCATAGTTACCTCTTACCAAATAATCGTTCCAATCCAAATAGCTAACAATGCCAATCCTATCAACAATAGGATATATGAGTATTTAATGAGGCGAAATAGTTTATCCAATAACTTCTGGTTTTTATCTACTGCCCTTAGACATTCATCAATAACATTGAGTTTACTGTGTTCTGTATCCTGCACGATATAATAATCCCGCAAACGATCTAAGTTAGGCGGTCTGTCCCAAGTGATTATGTACATAGGCACGAAGGACATAACCAGAGATACAAAAATCGGCACTAAAGCAGTCTTGGCTAAGACTAAGTTGTCTGCCGTGTGTGACTTATCAAGAAGGTTCGTAACCAGTAGTGTGAATATGACACCAGCAACGCCTAACAATATACCCGACTTATTGTTAAGACCATCGAGTTGTTCAAATTGGAAGTCCAATCTTCTTCTTGCTTCATCAAGGACTATATCTATGCTCGGTAATTCTTGGTCTGCCATAGCCAACCTCAATTGGTCAATCCTTTATAAAGAATTTTGTCAGGAAGCCCATTAGATAGCCGAAGGCAGTTCCGTAAAAGAAAATAACCGCAGAAGCATCCATGACTTTCATAAAAGCCATGACCGTGAGTAGAATTATGAGTAAGAACAGCATCCCTCCGAAAACAAACATAATGTCACGACGAGCCTGTCTGCCTTCTTTCTGGAAAGGTTTGACGAAAGCACCCATAATTTGCTCTACCTTACTTGGGTCAAGTTCGTTGATTGTTTCAGCTAGACTTTTCTGTCTAGGTGTTTCAGGCGGCGTTGCGTTATCGGGATGCATTGGAAGTTGTTCGTTTTGTTCAACCATAATCTCACCCCTCTTGGCAGGATTGTAATACCTGTTTGGACTTATGTCAATTGTGGGTTGTCCATATGGTATAATATGCCCAAGAAAATGAAGTTGCACTAGGTAGGGGGCGTCGAAAATGGCTAATCAATCACAACCGGAACAGAAATGGGAGTATGTCTTGGGTCAGGCTTTCCTCGCGGCTTCTGCAAGTCTGTTATTTATTACTACAAAGTCAGACTGGTCTATATTTGGGGTGGACTTTTTTGTAATACTGGGCGTAGCCTTATTCCTTTTTTCTTTAGTTCTAATGGTCTCGACACTTGGGGAAGTTTATGAGCGTTTCCGTCCCTTTTTGACAAGGATGGAGAAGGCAACAAACTGGCTCTGGTCTATCTTTGCTGTGGTAGATATAGTAACAATAATATCAAGTTGGGTGAATGGAAAACCTAAAATTGAACAGGCAAGTTGGCTTTCTGCCCCCTACGATTGGTCAGTACCAATTTGGTTAATTTTATTTACCGTAATCCTTATTGTGGTAGGGCTAGTAAACCCGATTGTTCGTCATGCCCATAATAATGGCTTGCGAGTCACAGCAAGAAAATATTCCTTGTTACTTGCCCTAGCGTTTGCTGGCTTAGCTTTAGCCAGTTTCCTTGTAAACAATTCATTTAGCACGAAATATATTTTAGCCTTCCAATCCCTGACTGTACTTATGATAGCTATTAGAATAATTGTCAAAGACTAGAGTTCTAATCCTTCCGCAAAGGATAGTAGCTTCCTTTTTAATATGCGCTTCCCTTAATCACTGCCCTTACTTTCAATTCCCCTTCACTACATTTACCCTATCCCGTATAAACGTGTCTATTTCACTCCTAGCTTGTCTAGCCACCCTTGGGATTACGTGTGCCCCCCCCTTATAATTACAAAAATATCTTTTAAGGAGGGTAATCAAAATGACACAGGAAAAACAAGTTACCATCGGCATCAAGGAATTATCAGGAAGGGCAAAAGTAAAACCCCAGATTCTCCGAAGGGTTCTCAGGGCTAAATTCCCCCGGGCGGAAAAGGGCAAGGCTTACCAATGGCAACAGGGCGATCCCCAGATAGAGCAAATCCTCAAAGCCATTAAGGACAACCATAAACCCCAGTCAGAAAAGCCTAAAGCCGAAAATAAGGCAACAAAGAAACCCACCAAGCCAGTTACACCCAATGGTAAAAAGGCGACAGCCACGCCGAGCAAGCCAGAGCCTACAAAGGCTGAAAATCAAAAGGAGAAACAGAATTGAAAGCACTAAGGGATAATGCTACAATAGCACATCGGGATTGTGCGAACATACCGGAGGTCGTTGGTTCAAATCCAACCCCCGCTACCAATTTTTAAAGCTAAAATCCCCCGAATTCCTAAAAAGGTCTCGGGGGATTTATTCTTAAAGATACTTCTTATATATCTCTTTCAGGGTTGATATCGTTTATTTTAGACCATTTCAAAACAGCTATATCACTCTTACGTTCATCTAAACATGCCTTTTTTATTTTTTCACTCTTAAATGCCGCACGGAGATATTTTTTTATAACCTCTTGAATGCTAGTATCAGATTTCCTCAATGCTTTAAAGTTTTCATCGAGGTTAATAAGGCAGTTGGCTAGGTAAGACTCATAATACAGTTCATTTTCGTCTTGTCCAATTTGCCATTCACCTCTAATATTAATGGCTGTTTCTAGTTCTGGTTTAGCTTGATCATAAGCTGGAGGCTTTTTGTCCGAGAGTGCTATACCAAGTTCGCCGTGATATTCATAGTGTTTCTTGTCCACATCGCTTTCAATTAAAGCCTTGAATATGGGGATAGTCCTCTCTATCATATCTGTCTTACCAAGATTATAGCCCTGCGAGCGCATTTTTTTTGCTTGATCAAATATCTCGGACTTGGTGCCATTTGATGCTTTTTTAATAGCTTCACTTATTTCAGCTAGATTTTTATCCTTTTCGCCCGGATCAGGATTAAGTTGCTGTTGAGCCGTAATAAGCGCTTTTGCATCGGCGTCCCGTTGGGCTTCTAATGCGGTTTGAATAGTTTTGCCAAGATCTGCATGGCGGAAAGCGCTTGCTAAAAATATTCTCGTTAACAAGAAACCGGTAAGAAAGCCAATGGCCAAAAACAGGACTAGTATACCAATGCCAAAGACCTTACTGTTATTAAAATTACCCAAACCAGGGGTAACAAATTCTCCATATGTTTTCAAAGCTTTCGGAATGGAGGTTAGTTGAGTAAGACTTACACCAACTAATATTTTAGTCAGCCAGTCCGAAATCTGTTCAAGGTTGGTGTTAGCGCGATACGTGGTACCCTTGCTTGAGTCTGTGGTTTCATTACCCGACTGGAGTGTTTTTGGGATTCCGAAGAGAAAACCTAGCAAGCCTCCTGCCAGGAGGGCTGCGCCAGCAATAGTAATAGATACACCAACGACGGTGAAAAACTGCCCTGCGGACGAAGCCTGGGCTGCATAGAAGATAAAAAGTAATAAGGCTAGCGCTAAAATGACACAAGCGATAATTATCTTATCTTTGTACTTGGTACAAAATGGTTTATTATCATTAGTTTGTGGATTATTATTGGTCATTTCTTTTTATATCGGCGATATACGCGTTTTTATTGGCGTATATTTTTATAACACAATCGACATAAAATGTCAATACCCCCATGTTTCTTCGAATAATGATAAAGGCATAGAAGATGCTGTCCGAACCGCACTACGTGGAAAGCTACTCTGTTCATAATCAGCGCTATTGTAGCTTTATCTCTACAAGCACCATGCGGCGAAACGGGGCCTGCTGGCGGCCGCGTCCACGCCATCCACCTCGGCCAGGTGTGAATATATAATCTTCGGCCATACGCTTGACAGGTATTACCATTTTGGGTTATTATTGCAACCAGGTGCAATAATAATGAGCTGTTTTACTACGCTGAAGGAAAGAGGCCTAAGGCTGACCCGACCGCGCCGGGTAATTCTGGACTATATCCATGACAAGGGAGAGCATCTCACCGCCGAAGAAATAATAAACCATGTTCATGCTAAGTTCCCCCGTATCAACAAGTCGACCATTTATCGCACATTGGAACTCCTGGAAAAGACCGGGTGTGTCTATAAAAGTGAGTCTATGAATCACACTATCTATCACCATGCAGAAGAAGGACATCATCACCACCTGGTATGCCGCCAATGCGGTAAAACCATAGAATGTGAGGAGGACATCTTCGAACCGCTGGAAAGAATGCTGCTGGAGAAGCGTGGTTTTCAGATTGACTTTAAACATGTTGTTATGAACGGACTCTGTAACAAATGCAGGAACACGACCGGCTAATGACTCAATATATTTTTTTGCTTCAATAATGCAACTAGTCGCAATTAAAATAAGGAAGTAAAGCAGTATTAGATGCACATACCTGACGGTTATTTGAGCCCAGCTACCTGTGGAACAATGTATGCTGTCTCCGTACCTTTTTGGTATCTGGCTATTAATCGTGTCCGCAAGGTTCTTACAAAACGCACTGTACCAGTGCTGGCCATTTTCGCAGCCTTCTCCTTTGTTTTAATGATGTTCAATGTTCCTATACCTGGGGGCACGACCGCGCATGCGGTAGGAGCAACGCTTCTGGCCATCGTGCTGGGGCCCTGGGCTGCCGTGCTGGGTATTTCAGTAGCGCTGGGAATCCAGGCATTATTTTTCGGCGATGGTGGACTGCTCACCTTTGGTGCTAACTGCTTTAATATGGCTATCGTCATGCCGCTGGTGGGATATTTCATTTATAAAGTAATATCAAGTAATTCGGAGGCTACTTCGCCCCGCCGTATACTGGGGGCAGTCATGGGAAGCTATATAGGTATAGTCGCAGCTTCTGCCGCAGCAGGAATTGAGCTCGGTATTCAGCCCGCCCTATTCCATGCTGTCAATGGCACTCCACTCTACGCTCCATACGCCCTGAACGTGGCTCTACCGGCCATGTTAAGTGCACACCTGGCTGTGGCAGGTCCAATTGAAGCCGCGGTAACGGGTGGGGTAGTCGCGTATTTGCTACGAACCCATTCCAGCCTTATTAAGGCAGATACTCCGGGAAAGAAAGAGGGTAAACTCTGGATTCTCTGGGGGGCTCTGGGGCTGTTGGCTTTAGCGACTCCACTGGGACTCTTGGATTCAGGTACCGCCTGGGGCGAGTGGGGGGTAGATGAACTTCAGAATATAGGCCTGGGTTTCATACCCCAGGGACTGCAGAAATTTGCAGGCTGGTGGCCGGCTCCATTGCCAGACTATGGCTTTCCCCGGATGGGAGCGGTCATCGGCTATATTCTGTCTGCTTTGGTGGGTATTGCTCTGGTGTCTTTCCTCCTCTGGGTACTCGGCCGATGGCTCAATCGTAAGAACTTGCCCAAACAAGAGGTGCCCTCCAAAGAGGAATCAGCAGGGTGAAAGGCGAAGGTTTTCTTACTAAGAATATCTCCAGTTTCACTCATCTCTTGGAATCTGTAATTTCAACCGAAAATTTGTGCCGCGCTCAGGGATTACTCCAGGGTTTAGATCCCAGGGTTAAGGTAGTAACCTTGGTGCTTTTTATTGTCATAGTTGGTCTGGCACGGAGCCTATCAATACTGGCGATTATATTCATCCTGGTCTTGACTTTGAGTTTCCTATCTAAAGTATCGCTGGTGTTTTTCCTGAAGCGGGTCTTTCTCTTCATCCCCATCTTTGCGGCGGTTATTGCCATACCTGCCCTCTTTATCACACCGGGTTTACCTCTGGTAACCATTGTCGGCAAGGTGATTATTACGGAACAAGGAGCCCGAACCGCCGGGTTATTATTCCTTCGAGTTACTGATTCAC
Source organism: Dehalococcoidales bacterium (assembly GCA_050014355.1). Lineage (GTDB taxonomy): Bacteria > Chloroflexota > Dehalococcoidia > Dehalococcoidales > RBG-16-60-22 > Fen-1077. The sequence continues at coordinate 12,136 of JBEKDL010000017.1, forward strand.
TGTCTTTCGGGGTACTTCTTATTTTAACCACTCCCTGGACCAGCCTACTCGCGGCATTACGCTGGCTTCGTATGCCCTCGCTGCTCGTAGATATCCTGGGCATGACTTACCGCTATATATTTCTCCTACTGCATAATACAAATTCTATGTTTCTGGCGCGCCGAAGCCGCACCATAGGAAGCTTCTCCAGCGGAGAAAACCGACGATGGCTGGCCAGAGCCTTAACCACAACCATGGCCAAGTCACAACACCTTAGCGAGGAAGTATATCTCGCTATGCTTTCCCGGGGTTACCAGGGAGAAATACGTGTCCTGAATGACTTTAAAATGAAGCTCCGGGACTTCTTATGGATAGCCTTTGCCTTGATAGCCGCATCAATTTTGTTATGGAGTAATCATCTGTGAACACGTTGGACACAGGGCATATTTTCGAGGCAAAGAACCTGAACTATGATTATCCGGGAAAGATTCCGGCTTTGAGACAGGTCAACTTTATCATTGGAGCAGGAGAATTGGTAGCCCTGGTAGGAGCCAATGGCTCTGGTAAGAGTACTCTGCTCAAACTTCTGGATGGACTTATTTTCCCCACCGATGGAGAGTTGCTGGCTTTCAGGCAACTGCTTTACGAAAAGACTTTTAAAGACAGCACTTTTGTTGCGGAATTTCGCCGCAAGGTAGGGCTGGTTTTTCAAGACCCGGATGTGCAGCTCTTTTCTTCCACGGTCTGGGACGAAGTAACCTTCGGCCCGCTTCAGCTGGGAATTTCTAAGGATGAAGTAGTATCCAGAGGTAAGGAGGTCTTGGCGTTGCTGAACATAGCCCATCTCCGAGAGCGTCCCCCTTATCTTCTATCGGGTGGAGAGAAAAAGAAGGTATCACTAGCTTCGGTACTTTCTTTACGTCCCCAAGTTCTTCTCCTTGATGAGCCTACTACTGGTTTGGATCCGTGGAGTCAGGGAAATCTTATCGATTTCCTGTTTCAATGGGCCGATAAGGAAAAGAGCATGGTTTTCAGTACCCAAGACCTGGATATTGTGGAGGAGATTGCTACCCGTGTGATTGTCATAGGAGCCGAACATAACATTTTGGCTGACGGCAAGCCGGAAGAATTTCTGTCTGATCCAGATTTCCTTCTGAAGGCTAATCTACTTCACGAACACTCTCACCGTCACAAGAACCTTATGCACCGGCATCCACATGCGCATGAACACCAGCATTAAAGGAAATTCCACGGGAACATTATTGAAAAGACTTTATCCGACACGAGCCAATCTTTTCGAAGGCGCCCAGACGATACCTTCAGACAGTCGCGCCCAGGCCGGCTTCTGGTAATTGCCACCAGTCTCTATTTCCTTGACCATGACGATGCGGTTGCACTATTATTAGCATTGACACCACATTTTTTATAAGCAGGTACGCGTATGCGGCATAAAGAAGGCAACTTCAAAGGTTATAAGGACTTCAACATCTATTACCAGTGCTGGTTGCCGGAGAAAAAAGCCAAGGCGGTTCTATTAATCGCGCACGGCTTCGCCGAGCACAGCGGGCGTTACGGCAACGTGGTCAATCGCTTCGTTCCTGAAGGCTACGCCATCTACGCCCCGGACCACCGCGGTCACGGCCGCTCGGACGGCGAACGCGTTAAAGTCGATGATTTTCACGATTACGTTAAAGACCTCAAGACCTTTTTCGATATCGTGCGTCAAGAGAACCCGAAAAGCAAGATTTTCCTCATCGGCCACAGCATGGGGTCGGTCATCGCCCTCCTCTACGCTATCGAATATCAAAAGGAGCTGGCCGGGCTGGTCACCTCCGGCGGAGGCCTCACCAGGCCTACCGACCCTCCCATGCCGCCGCGCAAACCCGGCGAGCCTTTACCCACGGCCATGCTAAGCCGCGACCCGGCAGTCATCAAAGCTTATGAAAACGACCCCCTCGTCTACCGCGGCCCGATACCATCCGGATTCTCCATGTTCAGCATGGCAAGCAAGCTTTACGACATGGTACCGCTGATTAAGCTCCCCGCGCTGATCATGGCGGGCAATGGCGGCCCGGACGGCGCACGCAGCCGCGTGCTTTACGAACGCATCGGCTCGAAAGATAAGACCCTCAAGCTCTATGAAGGCCTGCTGCACGAGATTTTCAACGAGCCGGAGCACCCGCAGGTACTGGCCGACCTGGAGGCATGGCTGAAGCCCCGCCTTTAGAAAGGAATCCCCCTTGAAAAGAGAGTTTAAAAACCTGACGAAAGAACCGTTTGACCTGATAATCATCGGGGGAGGGATAATCGGGACAGGGGTCGCCAGGGATGCCGCCCTGCGCGGCCTGCGCACTTTACTTGTGGAGAGGGAGGACTTCGCTTACGGCACGACCTCACGCTCTACCCGCCTCATTCACGGCGGCCTGCGCTATCTGCGGATGCTCGACTTCAAGCTGGTACACCAGGACCTCCACGAGCGTGAAATCCTCCTGAAAATAGCTCCCCACCTCGTCCACCGGCTCGAATTCGTTATCCCCCTGCTGAAAAGCGCTCCATTTTACCGGTTTACCCTTCCTTTCGGGTTGCGCCTTTATAATTGGTTATCCCACGGCGTGAGCCTCCCGCCCTGCCACCGCCTTTCACCTAAAAAGACCTTAACATTCGAGCCGTCCCTCGCGCACACCGAGGGACTGGTTGGCGCGTATCTCTACTACGACTGCCAGGCCGAGTACACGGAGAGGCTCTGTATCGAAAATATCCTGGACGCCGCCGGTAGAGGCGCCGTCATCCTGAACCACGCGGCGATGACGGACATCAACTTTAAAGACGGCGCGGTGAGCGGCATCAATTTTAAGGACGCGCTGACCGCGGAGGAGTACCGGGCTAACGGGCGTACCGTCCTGAATGCCAGCGGCCCCTGGACCGACCTCGTACTGCACAAGTCCGAAGCCGGCCGAGCCTACAATATCCGCAAGACCAAGGGTATCCATTTATACACTGACAAAATATCCGGTAATGCCCTGGTGCTTTTCGCCAAGAGTGACGGACGCCTCTTTTTTGTCGTCCCCTGGCTGGACTACTCGCTTATCGGCACGACCGATACCGATTACTCCGGCGACCTCGATAAAGTGCACGCCGAAAAATCAGATGTGGATTATCTCGTGTCCGAGTTGCGTAGCTACTTCCCTGATTTCAAGCAGAGCGATATCCACTTTACCACCGCCGGCCTAAGGCCCCTCGTGCCCAGCGGTAAAAAATCGGCTTCCAACACTTCACGGGCACATAAGCTCGTCGACCATGAGCAGCGCGACGGGATAAAAGGATTTGTATCCATTCTAGGCGGCAAGAATACTGCCTACCGCGGTATCGCCGAGGAGGCCGTAGACCTGGTGTGTAAGAAACTCGGGGTTATAACGGCATGCATTACAGCGCAAACGCCCCTCCCGGGGGCGCCGGCGGTAAGTCAGACAGAACGGGAAAAGGCGGCGCGAGCTAGCGGCCTTCCCATCGAGACCATCGCTCACCTGGACTCTATTTACGGCTCACGACTTAATGCCGTTTTAAGTTACGCCCGTGAAGATAAACAGCTGGGTAACCCCGTTTCCCCCGGCGGACGGGACATCCTGGCCCAGATTAAACATGCCGTCCTGGAGGAGCAAGCTGTGAGCGTCAGTGACTTCATGATGAGGCGTAGCTTCATCGGGCTAAGGCCGGACCAGGGCCTCGACGCGGTGGACACAGTCGCCCGTGAAATGGGAACGCTGCTCGGATGGAACAGCGCGGAAACACAAAAACAGGCAGCCGACTACCGCGCCGCGGCAGCCCTGGGGCAGCTTTATAAGGAATAGGAGCCTGATATGCCGAAAGAAAGCTACATTCTGGCTATAGACGAAGGGACTACCGGCAGCACCGCCCTGCTCATCGATAAAGACGGCCAGGTGGCCGCCCGCGCTTACCGCGAGCTGCGCCAGATTTACCCCCAGCCGGGGTGGGTGGAGCACGACCCTAACGAGATTCTCCACAACTGTATCGCGATTACGCGCGAAGTCGTCCAGAAGTCCGGCGTTACTTTTTCCGCCGTTAAAGGGATAGGTATCACTAACCAGCGGGAGACTACCGTCGTCTGGGAGCGCGCTACAGGCAAACCCGCCGCCAACGCCGTCGTCTGGCAGTGCCGCCGTACCGCGGCGCTCTGCGAGGAGTTAAAGAAAAAAGGACTGGAACCTGTTGTCCGGAAAAAGACGGGTCTGCCCATCGACGCCTATTTTTCCGGCACTAAAATCCGCTGGCTGCTGGATAATATCCCCGACGGTCAGCGGCGCGCCGAAAAGGGCGACCTTATCTTCGGGACAATCGATAGCTGGCTGGTGTGGAACTTCACCAGGGGCAAGGCGCATGTCACCGATTACAGTAACGCCAGCCGCACCATGCTGTTCAACATCAGCACACTGCAGTGGGATAAAGAACTTCTCGGCATGCTGAACATTCCAGAAACGATGATGCCTAAAGTCCTGCCTTCCAGCCGGATGTACGGCGAGACCCTCGAAGGGCTTTTTGAAAAGTCCCGTCTGCCTATCGCCGGTATCGCCGGCGACCAGCAGGCGGCGCTCTTCGGGCAGGCCTGCTACCAGACAGGTATGGCCAAGAACACCTACGGTACCGGCTCGTTCGTGCTCGTGAACACCGGTGAGAGCCCGGTATTTTCCGGCGCCGGCCTGATAACCACGCTGGCCTGGGGACTGGGAAACAAAGTAACTTATGCCCTGGAAGGGAGCATCTTCATCACCGGGGCGGCCGTCCAGTGGGTCCGTGATGAGCTGGGACTAATTAAAAGTTCGGCGGAAATCCAGGCGCTGGCCGCCAGCGTACCGGACAACGGCGGCGTTTATTTCGTCCCCGCCTTCGTGGGCCTGGGAGCGCCCTACTGGGACATGTACGCGCGGGGCACTATCGTTGGTCTCACACGGGGCAGCAGCAAGGGGCACATCGCGCGGGCGGTGGAGGAGTCGATTGCCTACCAGGCCCGCGATGTCATCGAGACGATGAAAGCCGAGGCTTGTTGCTCGATACCGATGCTGCGCGTGGACGGCGGCGGCAGCATCGACAATCTTTTAATGCAGTTCCAGGCCGATATCCTGGGCATCCCCATCCAGCGGGCGCGCCTGGCCGAAACTACGGCGCTGGGGGCCGCTTACCTGGCGGGTCTGGCCGTCGGGATGTGGCGCGATACCGATGAGATTGCTCACCACTGGCAAAGCTCTGGCAGCTACGAGCCGAAGATGCCCGAGAAAGAAAGAGAACGCCTCTACCGCGACTGGAAACGCGCCGTGGAATGCTCCAAGGGCTGGGCCAGGACGCAGTAGAAACGCCGTTTCTTCCACCAAATAAAAACCGCCTCTTTCGCATCTATTCGAGTTTCGGAGGCGGTTTCTTGCCAGGCCAGCTCCCGGACGCTTAACCTATATCGTCCCAGGCTTTCCGCTCTTCGGCGCGCGGGTCGTTTTCAACCTTGCATTCGGTATTGAAAATCATCGTCGCCCGTTTTTCTTTGTCATAGGTCGGCCACTGGGGCAGTCCTTTGTGGTTCGGGTTGCCGCTGCGGGCGAAAGCGAGCCAGGCGCCGCTCATGGCCGCGGCGAGCTTAAGGCGCTCGGGGCTATTGCCCAGAATCCCGATGGTAGGCTCGACATTGTTGAAAACAAAAGGCATCTCCAGAGTGTGGCAGGACTTGAGCACGCCCCCCATGAACGGGCTTTCCCAGGTAAACAGGTACATGTAAACCGGGGCGGGACCACCGGCCGCCTTACGCTCCGCGACACGTATCGCGCCCATGCGCATGCGGTCAGAGGTAATAGCCACGAGGATTTCAGTGGGTGTAGCATTGGGCCGCGTGCGCTTGTAGGCGGCAATTAAGCCATCAATCTTTTCTACCGGCACCTTAAAGCCGGTGTTATCCCTGGTCCTCTGAATGAGGTTCTCCTTCAGCGTTGCCTCGGTATATTTCCCGAACTGCGGGTCTTTCATCAGCATGAAGGTCATTTCGTCTTTATTGGTGCCTATCATCAGAGGTATGTTGGCCGCCGTCGGGGCGGCGACAGGGTAGAACGGATGCTGCGGCAGCGCTTTGCCATCGACAACGGGGGCAAAGTGGCCCATCGGCATGCCGGCCGTGGGCTTGAGGGCCATCCAGGCCGAATAAATCATATCGGCACGCATTTTATGGAGGGCGCCGGCCTGCTCCGGTTTCAACCCGAACGCGGCGAGGAATTCCCGCGTGGTCCGGGTCGCTTCCTCTGAAGCCGCCCGCGCCCTGGCACCCGGGCCGCTCTCTGATATCGCGCGGTGGAACAGCCCCTTAGCTGCGGGCATGGCCTGAAGGGTACTCACCTTGGCGCCGCCGCCGGACTCACCGAAAATCGTGACGCTCCCGGGGTCGCCGCCGAATACTGAAATATTATCCCGGACCCACTTGAGGGCCTGCACGAGGTCCAGCATCCCGGTATTGCCCGAGCCGGCATATTTCTCACCGCACAGCTCATCGAGATAGAGGTAACCGAAGACGCCGAGACGGTGATTGACCGAGACGACGACCACGTCCCCCGTCCGCGCCAGGGAAGCGCCATCGTAATACGGGATATGGTCGCCGGAACCGACGAAGAACCCGCCGCCGTGCAGCCAGACCATCACCGGTCTTTTGGCACCATCGTTCAGGCCGGGGGTCCACACGTTGAGAACGAGGCAGTCTTCTCCCATCTCGCCGATGCCAACTCCACCTAACAGGTAATAGGCCATGGGGGTGACATCGGCCGGTTGCCAGCAGGCCTGACCATAACGGGTAGCATCCCTGGTGCCGGTCCACGGAGCTGGTGGCGTCGGGGGCATAAAGCGGTTCTCCCCGTCCGTGGGGCCGCCGTAATGAATGCCCTTAAATGAGTATATGCCCTTATCGGCTGCTCCCCGTATTTTCCCGGTGGCTATTTCTACCGCGGGTGCTTTCATTCTCAACCTCCAATAATATAAACTTAAATGGGAATTTTTGCCCGAAGTTAACTGACGTTTCGCAACGGTTTCCAGCACCGTTATTTTAGTTGCCGCGCTCAAGGCTTGTCAAACGCAATCGGAATTATTTTTCCAGCATTTCTTTCAGCGGCTTCCAGTAGTAGTCCCGCCACCCCTGGGAAACATCGTCGTACTGTTCTTCCGGTACATCAGACTGGGTGAAAGCGAGGCGGGTGCCTCCCCCGGCATTAGTCAGCGAGAACGTGACTCTGGAATAGTGCCCTTCCGGCCAGTCATCGGCGCGCCAGGTCTGCACGATTTTCTTGTCCGGCACCAGCTCTACGTTGACGCCTTCGGCATAGCCGTCATAGGCGGTAAACTTGCCCCCCACCATCCGGCTGATAGAGGCCTTGCCGCCCGTGAATGCGGCATGTTTTTTCGAGTCCATGAGCGCCTCGTAAACATCGTGGGGAGTGGCTTTAATAGTTACTGTTTGCCTGATAGTTCTGGTGTTCATTGCGTCTCCTTTTAATATGGCTTTTACCGATTTTTTTGCTCTTTTCATCCCCTCCCGGCATTCCTTCCGGTCCGGGCCGGGCTGCCAATCGGAGCAGCAGGCGGGCCTCACGGGGTAGATGGCGCAGGAGGCCAGGCCCTGCTCAAACCTTAAAAAAGCGCAACCGCCTTCCATATGGCGTATCAGGCAGAAGTCGTTAAATTCCCACCCGGGGTCGTTATACAGCTTTTCCCAGTCTTCCCCTGTTATCCTCAGAAAAGCGATGATACGACCCAGTTCTTCCGGCCTAACATAGGCCTGGTGCCGGGTACAGCAAACACCGCAACGCCGGCAGGACATGACTTCCGCTTTTTCGCTATTTTTCGTTTGTCCCATTAAACCACTTTTTCATTCTCCGGCAGGCTGCTTCCGGCGACAGGATACAGATATTTTCATCCTGCAATAGTTGATAATAAAACTGGTCGCTGGTCTCGATGGGGGAATAGAGGAGCAGGCCGCGCGGCACTATCCGCGCCTGCGCCCAGAACTGGCCGCTGTCGAATCCGGAATAAGTGGACATATTGAAGCTGACAAGCTTAAGCTCATCGATGTAGCGGAAGACTTTTAAAAGACCGGCGGAAAAATCACGCAGGTCGGCCCTGGTCAGTTCAACTACCGAAGTCCTGCCCGGAAACACCACGAGAATATCGGACAGCCGCCCCCTGGGCGCGAAGCTGGTGAGCCACTCCGTGGCGCCTATCCGTCCAATATATCTTTCATCTGTCTGCTTTTCCTGCTGCAAAAGGTCGCTCCAGTAGTTCTGCCCTTTTTTCCGGAAATATTTCCGGGATGATTCCAGCAGGAGCTTCTGGTAGACTGTGGGGCGGTAACCGGCGTTGCCCTGCAAATGCGGGTGGACGAGGCTGCCCCCGGACGGCGGCATATAGTTCCAGGCGATAAAATGGTGCTTGGCGGCAGGGTCGGCCTGCTGCATATATTTAACGAAATCCTGCGCCGCCAGCAAGGCGTTGAGCACAGCTTCCTGCGTGAATTTATTTAAAGGCACGAAGTGCTCATCGGTTACCACAATGACCGCGCCGTGAATGTCATACGGGCCGGTGTTAGGGAAGGCGAGCGCTTTGCCCCGCCGGATGACCCCCTCGGGGACAAGGTCGGGCGGAAAGCGGGGAATAATTTGTTCGACGAGGGGCGGACAGAAAGGGCAGGGCAGCTCCCGCGACCTTTTTTCCATGGCGGCTAAATCCGTTTTGATAATCCTGTCCAGGGAAAATGGCACCACGCGGCATGACCGGCCGGTCAGCGGGTCGAGGCGCAACTCCACGGGTATAGTGCCCTCGGCGAACGCGCCGGAGCTATCGCGCGCCATCAGGCGTGATTGCACCACTTCGCGTTGGAATTTAATCGGGCCGGAATCTGGCGATTTCATATCAGCTATTTCACGATATTGCTTATCTGCTTGAATTTGTCCCCCTGGGCCACCTTGAGTAATTCGAAAAGCGCCATCTCAGTAGTGGTAGGAATAACACCGGCGGCGCCCATTTTAAAAAGGGAGACCGTCTTGTTTTCCGGCTCGCGCGAAGAAACGCAGTCGCTGACGACCTGCACCTCGTAGCCCTTACGCGCCAGCGCCATGGCGGTCTGGTAAACACAGATGTGCGCTTCGATGCCGACGATGAGCACCTGCCGGCGCTTCAGCGCCTCCAGCGATTGGCCGAAAGCCTCGTTATCGCAGCAGCTGAAACACACCTTTTCTATCGGTTTTATATCCGGCATGAGCTCTTTTATCTCCGGAATGGTCGGGCCTAACCCCTTCGGGTACTGTTCGGTGAGGATGACCGGTATCCCTAAAACCCTGGCACCTTTAATAAGTTTGACCGCATCGCGGAGGAGCTTTTCTTTTTCGTGCATCACGGGGAAAAGTTTTTCCTGTATATCGATGACCACTAAAACAGTGCTTTCCGTGGTAAGCGGCGCCGGTACGTTCATGTGTTAATTACCTCAATTCCCTTCAAATAGGTGACTATATTTTAAACCAACGTAATCAGTATAAATTCTGCCTAGATACAAGTCAAAGCACCATGATGGCTCAAAACCCCTAAATAATTAAAATGTTACAAAAACGTCATGTGTTTGATAAGGATTTTATGATTTGTCCATTTATTTCGTATAAAATTAATTCATATTAATCTAATCAAAGGAGAGCCTGTCATGAACACACAAGAGCATCACCATGAAGAAGTGGTAAGAAAAATCGCGGCACAACTCAAGCCGGTGCTTGATAAATCCGGTCAGGGGGTATACATCTATCTGGATGATGCCCATAAAGTCTGCAACAAGAAGTTCGCCGACCTGCTCGGCTACAAGTCAGCCAGAGAATGGGCCGGTACAGAGGCGCCGTTGTCCGATGTAGTCGAAGAAGACCAGCCGTCAGTAATTTCTGCTTACGAAAACGCTTCGGAAAACATGGTAGCGAGCTGCCTTGATGTCAGAGTCAAGAACATCAAGACCGGCAAGGCCATCAAGACCAGCATGATAGTAGTCCCGCTCACTGACGGCGGTAATCACGTTTTCACGGTCCATTTCTTTAGCCGGAAGTAATCTCGCATCCGGGCGAAAACTTATACCGGCCGCAAGGTCCCGGCGAAGACCTGCCACGCCAGCGCCGATTTAGCCACCAAGCTCAAGAGAATGTAAATTCTCTCGCCGAACAGGTAATTGCGCCACGGTCCCACCTTTTTATACTGCAAGACCATGTTCACCGCGAAGCAGAAGAAGAAAACGAAGAGCGTCGGCAGGATGAAATAGACGAAAGTGGGCACCCTGCCGTTGGCCTTAGCCAGCGAGCCGAAGAAATAGATGGCGATGGCAACCCACGGCGCGATACCAGCGATACAGCCCACGACGAAAGAAGTCCAGTTTGTTTTCTGGGTGGTCTGGTTATGTACTTCCATCACCAGGCCGCAGAGGTTCATCACACCCGTGAGTGCGAAGGCCATGATGAGGGCTCCCAGGTCATAAACGCCGCACAGCATGCCGATGAGCACAATCATCAAAGAAGCGCTTAGCGAGTATTCGTACCAGCGGGCATAGTTGATGCCTTTTTTCAGGTTACTGACGTACCATCCAAAGGCGCCCGGGGACGATATAGTAAAGTGCGCCAGGGCCGAAAGGAGCAGGAACACCGCCACCATGATACCGAAGGGCAGATTGACGAGCACGTTGGTTTCCGGCCAGAGCTTGCCGAGCGATTTATTGAACGTCAGGAAGGAGGTGGTAACAGGCAGGGTGAAGCTGTTACTCAAGATGATGATGAGCAACGCCTGGACAAGGTGGAGAAAACCCATGAAGAGGTTGTAAATGCGCAACCGGGCATACTGCGGTTCGTTAACCATCGGTGTCCTCCTTTAGCTTTGATTTTTTCCTCATCTTACCCGAGTAAGAACAGACAGTCAACTTATTACGCACATATTTTAGGGCAAAACCCTATTGCATATTTAAAAAACACGGTATATAATATGTGCTGGTGGTTTTAAGTCCAAGGTTATCAGACATGCAAGGAAATTACTTTATCCCGACTCAACTACGGATGACCTTAGCTCTAACCAACTACTATTAGAAAGGAGGTCATCCGTTGAGTTTCCAGGACAAGTCACTTCAATGTGCTGACTGCGGCACGTCGTTCACCTTCACCGCCGCAGAGCAGGAATTCTTCCAGTCCAAGGGCTACACCAACGAGCCCAAGCGGTGCCCGTCATGCCGGCAGGCAAGGAAAGCCGAGCGGTATGGCTCCAGTGGTGGCGGCAAAGCCCGCCAGATGTTCCCCGCCGTTTGCGCCCAGTGTGGCAAAGAGACGGAAGTACCCTTCGAGCCCCGTGAAGGCCGACCGGTATACTGCAGCGATTGCTTCAGCAAAACAAGAGCCAACCGGTAATCACCGGGGCGCTTAAGTAAAGCAAAAACAGGCCAGCGAGTACGAAAAACCGGGCAACCGGAATGTACCGCTGGCTTGTTATTTTATACGAATCGAGGCGGGTTTAAGAACCGTAAAGGTACAGAGGGTTTTTATCCGTGATAATGCGGCGCTGCCTGGCCAGGGCTTTCCGCAGGTATAAAGGCAGGGAAAACATCCCCTGGTGAGCAAGCCCATCGTAGAGCTTGAGCCCCTTGAGTGACCGCGAGGCAATCCTTTTATCCACCTCGGAGAGAGCGAGGCGGGAGGGGTCGACTTTACGCGAGGCGAAGCAGAGCCCCCATGGTCCGCCGTAGGTGGGGACGTTGACGACACAGGTGGCAACTATCGGGAAAACGCTTTGCAGCGTGTTATTTACCGCAGTTAAGTTTAATAAATCCGGAAACAAGGCCGAGCCGGCCTGGACGGATATCAGTCCATTTTCAGTGAGCCGGTCAGAGACAATATTGTAAAATTCCCGGGTAAAAAGCCGGCAAGCGGGGCCTTCTTCTATAGGGTCGGGTAAATCGATAATAATAACGTCGTATTTTTCTTTTGATTTAGTCAGAAATTCGCGAGCATCGGAGTGATGCAGTTCGGTCCTCTTATCTTTAAAAGCGCCGCGGGAAAGGCCGGGCAGGTATTTCACGCTCAAGGCGGTCACTTCGCTATCGATTTCCGCCATTACCGCCTTTTTAACAGTCTTATGAGATAAAGCCTCTCTCAAGGTGGCACCTTCGCCGCCCCCGGCGATAAACACCGTCTCCGGGCAGGGATGCGCAATCATCGCCGGCTGGACCAGGGCTTCGTGATAGATAAACTCGTCCCTTTCGCTGGACTGTATTTTGCCGTCCAGCACCAGGCAAACCCCGAGGCTCGAGAGGCGCGCCACGCGCACGGACTGGTACTGCGTCTTCCCTTCATACAGTAACTCTTCCAGGCGGTGCTGCTGTATCAGTTTGCTGCTTATTTTGTCGCTAAGCCAGTTATCTGGGTCACTATCCATAAAAATCTTTTAAACGGTTACCACGACCCCTCTCTTTATTTCCGTTATAGAGTGGTTTTTTGACCCGAACCTTTCGATGAGCACTTCAGCCGCAGTTTCAGGATTGACGGTGGTTCCGCAGGTGAACACGTCTACCGCCGCGTAGCCGTATTCCGGCCACGTATGGACGGATAGGTGAGATTCGGCGATGACGACCACGCCGCTCACGCCCTGGGGACTGAAACGGTGGAAGGATTCACCTAAAATCACGGCGCCGCTCTTGATGGCGGCCGTCAGCATGGCGTCCCGGACAAGGTCCAGGTCGTTGATTACCTCCCGGTCACAATCGTTGAGTTCAACCAGCAAATGTCTTCCTAGAGCATTCAATCACCTGCCCCCCTTTACAGATTTTATTTCAAGTTCGCGGCCGGTAAGTGCGGCCGTCGTAACGTTGATGTCAAATTCTCTATCGCCAAGCTTCTTTTTTATCGTCCACCAAATAAAAAGTCCCAGAGTTTGAATACCACCCCAGGAACCTCCCCCCGCTCCCCGTCACTCAAGAAGCAGGGAATTAAAATCAATCTCGGGTTTCCGACTCTAGTTGTTAAAAAATCTCCTTTTCCTGCCGGTAGCGCTCCGCCCGGCTATATGACGGCCTTGAGGTCCAGGCCCTGTTTTACCAGTTCTCCCAAGCCCGCCAGCTTTTTATCCTCGCGGAGTCTATTTTTTAGTATAGTTTCATCAATAGTAGCAATGATATCAGGGGTCTTCGATTCCGTGGAAATAACCGGGATACCCCGGCTGGCGGCTTTTTGGATGACGTTAGCGATGGGCCCCGATTTATCGGGGCTGCCGCTAAGTACCAGGCACTTTGTCGGCGTTTCCAGGGCCGCGAGCTGCATGTCCGGCCGGTCCTGGTGGATGATGGCGGCCTTGCCGCTCTTGCGCGCGAAGTAATCAACCCCGGAGCCGACCACCATCGCCCCCAGCATGTAGTTTTCCACGAGCTCACCGGACTTCTCCGGGCTATTTAAAATCTTTCCCTTGATAACATCCGCCAGCTCGCCGATACTAATCGCGAGCAACATTCTATTCTCCGGAATAACGCCCAGCACTTTAATGCCCGCGGCGCTAAACTGCGCTGACGCTTTTTCTTTCACGCTTTTCAGCTGGCTGGCCGGGACTTTGTTCAAAACTACGCCCAGCAGGCTTTTTTCGAACCATTTGTAGATATCGATATATTTCGAGTCCTGGCCGGTATAAGACTCCACGATAATGACCCCAGCCTTCATGTCCTTCGCTGCCCCGATGGTCTGTTTGGCTTCTTCAACTCTGGGGCCTAGCCTGCCTTCCACAAGGACGATGTCCCTGCCTTTAATTACATCGGGCGCGTCTGCGACATTAGCTGCCCCGAGGACCTTTCCCATGAAAGCGACATCGCCGTCATTATTTTTCCCGGCATAGCCCACAGTCTTGCCGCCGCTCATGAAGTTAATTGCCAGACCGGCGCAGAGAGCGGTCTTGCCGGCAGCTTCTTCCGCGGAGACGATAAATAGTGTTCTCAATAAATTACTCCAAGGTAGAATTCATAATATCAATTTTAATCAATATATTATAATCTTTTGACGCAGATTCGTAAAGGGGTATAAACTAGAGGCTGGGCATATTTTTATGAACTGGAAACATACGCTTGCAGGATAAAATAACACTCATCATACCCACTTACAACGAAAAGGATAATATTACTCCTCTTATCGAGAGGATACACCTGGCCCTTTCCAGCTACAGCTATGAAATTGTGCTGGTGGATGACAACAGCCAGGACGGTACAATCGAGATAGCGGAAAGCCTGGCCTCTAAATATCCGGTCAGGGTAATCGTGCGGCGGGGGGAAAAGGGGCTGGCCACGGCAGTGGTGCACGGGCTGAAATTCGCCAGCGGGCAAATCATCGGGGTCATGGACGCGGACCTGCAGCACCCGCCGGAAGTCCTCCCCGACTTAGTTAGAGCGATTGAAGCCGGGGCGGACATGGCCATCGCCAGTCGCTATGTCCCCGGCGGCGGATGCCCGAACTGGGACCTCTTTCGCAGAATGGTCTCCCGTGGCGCATTGATGCTCTCTCACCTGCTTTTGCCCACAACGCGTAAAATAAAAGACCCGCTCACCGGTTTCTTCATGTTCCGTAAAGAGCCTGTCGCGGGCAAAGAGCTGAAACCTATTGGATACAAGATTATCCTGGAGATAATGCTCATGGGGGATTTCCGCCACATCGTGGAAGTACCGTTCATTTTCCAGGAACGCTCCGCCGGCAAAAGCAAGCTGCGACCGCGAACGCAGGTGGATTACCTCAAGCATCTCTGGAGCTTGATGTCCCGGACCGGAGAGATTAGACGGTTTTTAAAGTTCATCGGCGTGGGCATCAGCGGCACGGTAGTCAATATCGGTGTATTGAGAATCGTCACCGCCCTGACTCACTGGAACCCCAAGGTCCAGCTTGTTCCCGGCATCGAAATGTCCATCATCACCAACTTTCTGTTAAACGATTATTTCACCTTCGCCGACCGCCGCACTGGAAAAAGAGGGTCGTTCTTCGGGCGCATGGGCAAGTATAACGTGCTCGCGCTGGCCGGGGCGGTCATCAACTGGGGACTCGCTGCTTTACTGGTGCATGCCGGCGTAAATATTTTCTTGGCCGACTTCATCGGTATAGTGGTCGCTTTCCTCTGGAACTACTTTTTTAGCACGATATGGGCATGGAAATGAAACGCTTGTTAACCAGGACGTACCGGTGGGAATACTTCTGGCTATGCGTCATCGTGGTGGCTACCCTGGCCTGTCATTTCATCATCGTCAACCAGGTACACGAACTTATCCTGGACGAGCAGCACTACGTCAAAGACGCGCGATATATAATTGAAAACCACCAGACCGAGCGCCAGGAGCACCCGCCGCTGGGCAAGCTTCTCATCGTGGCCGGCATTAAAATCTTCGGAGACAACCCGATGGGCTGGCGCTTTTTCCCCATTGTCTGCGGCACCGCCAGCATCGTCCTGTTTTACTTCCTCTGCCGGCGACTGGACATGTCGCGGGAAACTTCGAACATCGCCACTTTTTTGCTGGCTTTTGAGAACCTCACTTTTTTACAGGCGAGCGTGGCCATGCTCGACGTGTTCCTGCTGCCTTTTATGATAGGCGCTTTCCTGCTTTACATGAACCGGAAATATATATCCTCGGGAATCTTCATTGGTCTAAGCGCCCTGGCCAAGCTTGACGGCGCTTTAGCGGCGCCCGTGATATTTATTCACTGGGTATTTTCGCGGCAGCGGCGCTCCTGGTGGTTCTTCCTGGCCGCTTTCTTCTCCATTCTCGCTTTCGTGGAGCTGATGATACCGCTCGATTATCTCATCACAAGGTCTTTCCATAACCTGGCTGACCCGCTGCACCGCATACAGACCATGTTGAGCCTGACCGGGAGCCTGACCTTTGCTAACGTCCAGCATCCTAACTTGAGTCGCCCCTGGGAATGGCTGATAAGCTATAAACCCATGGCTTATTACATTATGCCGCACTATACGGCGGCGATCAGCTTTTCCATCTTTGCCCTGGCGATACCCAGTGTCGGGTATATGATTTATAAGGCGGCGAGGCGGAGCGAGGCAGGTCTTTTCGGCCTGGCGTGGTTCGCCGGGACCTTTATCGTCATGTGCATTTTAAGCGTCGTCACCAACCGGGCCTCTTATCCTTTCTATTTTTACCCGGTGGTCGGGGCTATCTGCATCGGGGTGGCGCTTTTCCTGGCCGACCTGCTGGCCTATTTCCGGCGCAAGCAGTACGGTAAGCTTAAGTGGACGGCGTTTTCGATTGTTATTTTTATTTTAGTGGCGCATCTTATATCGTTCCTCATCCTCTCGCCGCTCATTCCGGTGGACTTCGCCAAGCTGCCCCCATACTTTGCCTCACTCACTACAATTGTTAATTTTCCAGTGCTATAATGACTTTAAGGGGTGGAGGCTATGCGTGAGGCGATGCTCTTTGAAAAGCTGCCCGGCTCCGTAGTCAGGTGCGGCACCTGCCAGTGGCGCTGCCGGATTAATCCGTCAAAATTCGGCGCGTGTGGCATGTACCAGAACCGCGGCGGCGCTCTCTTCAATCTGAACTACGGCCGGGTGTCCTCCATGGCCGCCGACCCCATCGAAAAAAAACCTCTCTTCCATTTCCACCCCGGCACGCTGTGCTTTTCCCTGGGCACGCTGGGCTGCAACTTCCAGTGCAAACACTGCCAGAACTGGGAAATCTCCACGGCGGAAAGCGCTTACTTGATGAGCAGCTGCCGCGAGGTATTGCCGGCAGCCTCTATCGAACTGGCGCGTAAGAATAACTGCCAGGGCATGGCCTGGACTTACAATGAACCCACAATCTGGTTCGAGCACACCTACGAATCCGCGAAACTGGCCAGGGCGGCCAGTCTCTATACCGTCTACGTCACCAACGGCTTTGCTACACCGGAAGCGCTGGATACCATCGGCCCTTACCTCGACGCCTGGAGGGTCGATATCAAAGGTTTTTCCGATGAGTTTTATAAAAACCTGTCCGGCGTGCCGCACTGGCGCGAAATACTTGACGTAACGAAACGCGCTAAAGAGAAATGGAATATGCATATCGAGGTGGTCACCAACATCATCCCCACCCTGAACGATGACAATCTACAGCTGGAAGGCATCGCGAGCTGGATACGAGATGAGCTGGGCGAGCTTACCCCCTGGCATGTAACCCGCTTTTATCCCCACCACCAGCTGGCGGACCTGCCGCCAACCCCCCAGGAAACCATCGACCATGCCTGCGAAATCGGTAAAAAGGCGGGGTTGAAGTTCATCTACGCCGGCAATATCCCCGGCCACGAGAGCGAAAGCACCCGGTGCTATAGCTGCGGCAAAATCGTCGTCAAGAGATTGGGCTACGATACGCAGGTGACCGGGCTTAACGGCTCCAGATGCCGATACTGCGGGGCGGAGCTCAATTTCAGGCCTGCCGCCCCGAAGGAGGGGTGAAATGATAAGATATCCCTATGCCGCAGGTTATTTTTATCCGGGGACGGCCATGGAACTCAAGGCTAGCCTGGCCAGGCTGGTGAACAAAAAAGCCCAAAAAGAGGAGGCTATCGGCCTGCTCGTGCCCCACGCCGGCTACCAGTATTCCGGAGCGGTTACCGGCGCCACCATATCCAGAATAATCTTTAAAGATGTTTTTATTATTATCGGGCCTTCCCACAGCGGCCTCGGGAAACCTTTCAGCGTGATGGCCGAGGGGACGTGGCAAACGCCGCTGGGCAGGGTCGAGATTGACAGCGAGCTGGCTAAAAAAATCGTGGCCGTATCCCAATTCTTCGAGGAGGACGAAGAGGCGCACCGCGAGGAGCACGCCGTCGAGGTACAGCTCCCGTTTTTACAGTATCTTAAGCCGGATGTCCGCATCGTCCCCATCATCTTGTATGACGCGCCGGTCGCGGCTTACCAGCAGATGGGGAAAGATATCGCGCGCGCTATTAAAGAGCTGAAAAAGGACGTGGTTATTATGGCCAGCGGCGATATGACCCACCACGAGTCCGCCGCCGCCGCTAAAGAAAAGGATTTGAGCGCGGTCGAGGCGATGCTCGCGCTTGACATCGACGAGCTGACCCGCCGCTATAAAACGCGCCATATCTCCATGTGCGCTTATCCCTCCGTCGTCTGCACTATCGCCGCGGCTAAAGAGCTGGGCGCGACAGCCGGAGAACTGGTAAAATACCAGTCTTCGGGCGACGCCACCGGCGACTATGATGACGTCGTCGGCTACGCGGGCGTTATTTTTAAAGGAGGCTCCCATGCATCCAATCGTCGCTCTGGCTAAAGATACGGTAGAAAAATATGTTAAAGAGGGAAAAAGGCCTTCCGCCCCACCCAACCTCACGCCGGAGATGAGGGAGAAGGCAGGGGTCTTCGTCTCCATACACAAGAAGGGCGATTTGAGGGGGTGCATCGGCACTTTCGAGCCGCAGCGGCGGAACGTGGCCGAAGAAATTATCACTAACGCGATAAGCTCCGCGACGCGCGACCCCCGCTTCGACCCCGTCACCCCAGACGAGCTGGCAGACCTCGATTACAGCGTGGATGTCCTCACCCACCCGGAGCCGGTGGCGGATAAAAGCCAGCTCGACCCGAAGAAGTACGGCGTCATCGTGGAGTGCGGGTGGCGGCGGGGCTTACTCCTCCCCGACCTCGAAGGCGTGGACAGCGCCGACGAGCAGATAGATATTTGCTGCCAGAAAGGCGGCATCAGCCCCGCCGAGCCGGTGCAGCTCTACAAATTTGAAGTAAAGAGATACAAATAGGGGGTGTCTAAGAGGGGCTGCGCCCCTCTTCTTTTCCTCCCCCTCTCCCGCGGAACGCCTTGCCAGGAGAGGGGGACACAGGGGGTGAGGTTGTAAAATAGTGAATTAAAAAAAAGGAGATAAAAATGAAAGTACAGAGGTCTATCGAGATTGCCGCCCCGCCGGAGAAAATCTGGCCTTTCCTGACAGAGCCGGAAAAAATCATGAAATGGTTTAACCTTCTCAAGAAATTCGACCTTCTACTATGAAGAGAAGTCTGGTGGCCAGCTTATGAAGCTGAACTACGAGGTTACAGAATGGATTGATAATAAAAAGCTCGCTTTCAAAGTCACCTCGGGTTCTCTTAAGAAAGACGACCAGATTTGGAGCATCGAGGCCACGCCTTCGGGCAGCCGATTTACGATGTTTGAGGACTTAGAGATGCCGATGGGGATTATCGGCAAGCTCATCGGTGCGCTCTTTGGCCAGATGATGATAGGTAAAAATATGGAGAAAATACTCGCCAACCTCAAGAAACTGGCCGAGGCATAAGGCGGGAGGACACAGGGGGTGAGGTATCGGGGCGGGGCTTGACACTTGCCACTTGTTACTTGATACTTAATCGGGAGGTCGCTATGGGCTATATTTCACCAAACCTTTCGGTCAAAGACATGAAAAAGACCCTGGATTTCTATACCAGAAAGCTCGGATTCATGCCCGGCATGACCTTCCCCAACCCGGATAACCCCGTTTATGCTGACGCATCTAAAGATGGCATAGTTTTCATGTTCACACCCGCCGATGGCGCTAAGGGAAAAATGGGTGTTGGGGTGAATTTATACCTGCAAATCGATGGGGATATAGACAGTTATTACGCCGATCTTAAAAAGCGCGGGGCGAAAATCTCCGCGGATATCAAGAATGAGCCCTTCGGCATCAGGGATTTTTCCGTCGAGGACCCGGACGGCTATAAACTGACCTTTAACGCCCCTGTTAAAGCCCCGGGCGGCGGTGGAGAAGCAGAGGGCAAGTGCCAGAGCTGCGGTATGCCGTTGACCTCTGCCGGCCACGGGGATAATCCTTACTGTATGAACTGCTGCCACCCGGACGGCAGCCTCAAGACCTATGAAGAAGTCCTCGACGGCATGATAACTTACATGATGACCAACCAGAAACTGGACAGGGCGGCGGCGGGTAAAGCCGCCAGGGAATATCTGTCGATAATGCCGGCCTGGTGCAATCAGTAACGCGGAGTAAACATGAGCATGGATATGTTTGATAGACAGGACGAGCGGCCGCAGATGCAGGGCGTTCCGCTCGCCACGCGTATGCGCCCCACCACCCTGAATGGCTTCGTCGGGCAGGAGCATTTAATCGGCAAGGGCCGGGTCCTGCGCCGTGCTATCGAGGCCGACCATATACCTTCGATGATTTTCTGGGGGCCGCCCGGCTGCGGTAAGACTACCCTCGCTTACATCATCGCCGCGAGCACCGGCGCCTTTTTCTCGCCTGTCAGCGCCGTGAGCGCCGCCGTGGCTGACCTGCGGCGCATTATCCAGGAAGCCCAGGAGCGGCGCAAGGTGCGCGCGCAGAAGACCATCCTCTTCATCGATGAAATCCACCGCTTCAATAAAGCCCAGCAGGACGCTGTCCTGCCCTTCGTTGAAGACGGCACGGTCATCCTCATCGGCGCCACCACGGAAAATCCTTCCTTCGAGGTGACCTCACCCCTGCTTTCACGCTCACGCGTCGTGCCGCTTAAACCACTCACCGCCGAGGAAATCCAGGTCCTCCTGCTCCGGGCGCTAAAGGATAAGTTCCAGGGCATCGGCGACCTCAACGCCGAGATTACCCCCGAAGCCCTGAACCACCTCATCACCACTTCCAATAACGACGCCCGTATTGCCCTCAACACGCTCGAGATAGCCGCGCAAAATACCCCGCCCGATGCCTCCGGTAAACGCCTTATTGTTCTTGAGGTCATCGAGGACGCTTTGCAGAAACGAGCCGTTGTCTATGACCGGGCAGGCGACCAGCACTACGACCTTATTTCCGCGCTTCACAAGTCCCTGCGCGACTCCGACCCCGATGGCTCGCTCTACTGGTTGGGCATGATGTTGGAGGGTGGCGAAGACCCGCTGTATATCGCCCGCCGCATGATTCGCTTCGCTTCCGAGGACATCGGCATGGCCGACCCACAGGCGCTGGTCATTGCCATGGCGGCCCAGCAGGCGGCGCACTTTGTCGGTATGCCGGAGTGCAACCTTGCCCTCGCGGAAGCGGCCGTCTACCTGGCTACTGCGCCCAAGAGCAACTCCCTCTACGAGGCCTATTCCCGCGTCCAGAAGGCCATCAAGCAGGGCGCCAGCGAACGCGTGCCGTTGCACCTGCGCAACCCAGTGACGCCGCTCATGAAGGAAATGGGCTACGGCAAGGAATATAAATACGCCCATGATTACCCCGACCATCTCGTGGACCAGGAGCACCTGCCGGAATCGGAAAAAGGAAAACAGTTCTATACTCCGGGGCAGCTCGGTTTTGAAAAACAGGTGCTGGAGCGTCTCAAGGCCTGGCGGCAGAAAAAGGCTCGAACAGAGGAAGAAAAGCTGCGGGAAAATGAGCAGGAACCGGAGAACTAGGCGCCTTCCCTTGAAAAGGAGATTTTGATATGACCAGATTTTCGTTCATTCCCCGGGAGCACAAGTTTTTTGACCTCTTCGAAGAAAGCGCCCGGAACATCACCGAAGCAGCCAGACTGCTCAAGGAGATGCTTGATTCCTGGCAGTTTATCGATAGCCGCGTGGCGGAGATAACCGAGATGGAACACCGCGGCGATACGATTACCCACCAGATTATTTCCCAGTTGCACCGCACCTTCGTGACGCCTTTCGACCGGGAGGACATCGCCCTGCTGGCCCATACTATGGATGACATTATCGACTTTATCCACGCCGCCGCCGACGCCATGTTCATCTACAAGGTATCCAGGCCCACGCAGAGGGCCAGAGAGCTGGCGGATGTCATCGTCCTGGGGGCGGCCGAGATGGAAAAAGCGGTGACCGCTCTGCGCAAGAGGTCCGAGTTTAAAAACATGCTTGAGCGCTGCGTGGAGATAAACCGCCTGGAAAACGCGGCCGACCGTATCTACCGCGCCGCCATCGGCGAGCTTTTCGATAATACTTCCGATATCCCGCAGATTATCAAGTGGCGGGAGATATACGAACACATGGAAAGCGCTACGGACAAGTGCGAGGACGTGGCTAATGTGCTGGAAGGGGTAGCCCTGAAACATGCTTGACGGCTATCCAGCCGTTCACAGTTTAATCTCTCGCGGCGTTACCCGGCATTTTTCCGCCGCGATGATCGCCTCGATATCCGCTACGGCCCGGTCAAGCTCACCATGCCGGTTAATCACCAGGTAATCGAAGAGGTGTAGCTTTTCGAGCTCTTCACGGGCAGTTTTCAGGCGCAACTCCAGGTCTGCCTGGCTTTCTGTGCTGCGTTGTTTAAGCCTCGGAGCGCACTCTTCAATTGAAGGTACGGCCAGAAAAATGAATACCGCCTGAGGAACGATTTTTTTATATGTGGCCGCTCCCTGGACATCAACCTTGATAATGACGTCTTTCCCGCTCTCAAGGGCTTTTTTAACCGGCACTATCGGAGCACCGTACCAGTTGCCGTAAACATTTGCCCATTCCAGCATCTGCCTGGAATCAATCATTTCCTGGAACCTGGCGGGCGAGACAAAGTTGTAGTGGATACCATCTTTTTCATCACGGCGGCGCGGCCTCGTGGTAACGGTGACAATAAACTCAAGGGGATAGCTGGATTTTTTTAGCCCGTTTAATACCGAATCTTTACCTGCCCCCGATAGACCGGAAAGGACGATAAGCAAAGGTCTGGCCGGGGGGCAGAGCGGCAAACTGCTGTCAGAGCTCATCGGTGCCGTCGCCTTGCTCCTGTTTTGCCGGGGCGCCGGTCCGGCCGGACTGAAGGCGGCTGGCGATGGTCTCCGGAGCAAGCGCCGCCAGTATGATGTGCCCGCTATCGGTGAAAATGACCGCCTTAGTCCTCCGCCCGGAGGTCATATCGATAAGTTTGCCGTTATTCCTGCCTTCATGGATGATACGCTTGGTAGGCGCTGAATTTGGTGAGGCTATTGCAATAGCCCGGCTCATAGCTAGAATATTACCGAATCCGATGTGTACCAGTTCTATACTCATACGTAATCACCTCGTACTTTATTCGCAGGACTATTTCTTAGTAAACTTGAGAATCCGCCTTCAACGCGGCCGGGAAAATTCGTGTAATCTTTTAAACGGGGGCTTTCTATTTCAAGAGGACCCTATCATGTTCATTCCCATCAGCCTCACTGAAAAAGCCCTCCAATAACCTATCACTTGTCATCAAGGTTGTCAAGAGCGCGGCGCATTAATATCGTTATCCAGCCGGATTTTTTATTTTTACCGTCAAAAAAGCCGTTCCTGGCCCTTTTTTTCCGATAAACAGTGTGCTATAATAAAACCTGTATCAGGGTAGTGCTTTAACAACTTGATAGCGTTATAACCAGCCTCTTGGTGGTTAGAGCGAGGTGGTACCACCCGTTCCCATCCCGAACACGGAAGTGAAACGCCCCAGCGCAGACGATACTGAGGGGGCAACCCTTTGCGGAAAATATGCCACTGCCAAGAGGCTTCTTTATTCTTGAGGTTTGCTTTAAAGTTTCATCTGCGTGTCCTTGCTTTCCTTTTTGCTATGGTATAATATTAAAAGTGAACGGGTTGTTCTAGAATCGGAAAGCCAGGTAGATATCATGGCCAGCAGATTTGAAAAATTCTCCGAGAGAGCCCGCCGTGTTCTTACCATCGCCCAGGAAGAAGCTCGCAGCCTTAACCACAGCTACATCGGCACCGAGCACATCCTCCTCGGCCTCGTAAGAGAGGAGGAGGGCGTGGCTGCCAGGGTGCTTGTCAACCTGGGCATCGGCCTGGGCAAGGTACGTTCCGCCGTAGAGTTCATTATCGGGCGCGGTGATAAACCAGGCACCGGTGAGACAGGCCTGACCCCCCGAGCCAAGAAAGTCATCGAGCTGGCGATAGACGAAGCGCGCCAGATGGGCCACAACTATATCGGCACCGAACACCTCCTGCTCGGCCTGCTGCGCGAGGGAGAAGGCGTAGCGTCCAGCGTGCTCGACAGCTTCGGCATTACGCTCGAAAGAGCGCGGGCCGAGGTATCTCACATTCTGACGCAAAACGCACCCCCGAGGTCCCGCGCGACGCGTTCTTCCAGCCGCACCCCGGCGCTGGACCAGCTGGGCACCGACCTGACCGACCAGGCCCGCAAAGGCAAACTCGACCCGGTTATCGGGCGGCACAAGGAAATCGAGCGGGTCATCCAGATATTGAGTCGGCGGACCAAGAACAATCCCGCCCTCATCGGCGAACCGGGCGTGGGCAAGACGGCCATCGTCGAAGGGCTGGCCCACCGCATCGTGGCCGGTGATGTGCCCGAAACCCTGCAGGAAAAACGGCTGATAGCCCTCGACATGGGCTCGCTGGTGGCCGGCACGAAATACCGCGGCGAGTTCGAAGAGCGGCTTAAGAAAATTATTGACGAGATAAAGACCGCGGGCAACTGCGTCATCTTTATCGACGAGTTCCATACGATGGTGGGGGCCGGCGCCGCCGAAGGGGCCGTGGACGCGGCCAATATCCTCAAGCCTTCGCTGGCGCGTGGCGAGCTTCAGTGTATCGGCGCAACTACCCTTGATGATTTCCGCAAGCATGTGGAGAAGGATTCCGCCCTGGCGCGCCGCTTCCAGCCCGTGCTGGTGGAAGAGCCTTCTGTGGACGATACGATGGAAATACTGCGCGGTATCAAGATCCGCTATGAAGAGCACCATCATCTGAAGATAAGCGATGAGGCTTTAGGCGCGGCGGCGAACCTGGCATCGCGCTATATACCGGACCGCTTTCTCCCTGATAAGGCTATTGACCTTGTTGACGAGGCTGCTTCAAGGGTGAGAATCCGGCACAGCACCATACCCCTTACTTTGAGGCAGGCCAGGGAGCAAGCGGACAGCGTCCGCAAGGACAAGGATGATGCCATGAAGACGCAGCAGTATGATTTCGCGGCCGAACTGCGCGACCGCGAGCTGCAAATCGACGAGAAGAAAAAGAAACTTGAAGATGAGTGGCGCAGCGAGCAGGAACAGGAAAATGTGGAAGTCAAGAAGGAAGACATCGCCGAGGTGGTAAGCATGTGGATCGGCGTGCCGGTAGTCCAGCTCGCCGAAAACGAGACCAACCGCCTCCTTAATATGGAAGAAGTATTACACAAGCGCATCATCGGGCAGGACGAAGCCATCGTGGCTATTTCCAAAGCCATCCGGCGCGCCCGGGCGGGGCTTAAAGACCCCCGACGGCCGATAGGCAATTTCATCTTCCTCGGGCCGACGGGCGTCGGCAAGACGGAACTTGCCCGGAGCCTGGCCGAGTTCATGTTCGGCAATGAAGATACGCTTATACGTATCGATATGTCCGAGTTCATGGAGAAGTTCGCGGTATCCCGCCTGGTGGGCGCGCCGCCCGGATATGTCGGCTATGAAGAGGGCGGGCAGCTGACCGAGGCGGTCAGGCGCAAGCCTTACTGCTGCATCTTGCTGGATGAGATAGAAAAGGCGCATGAAGATGTCTTTAACCTGCTCCTCCAGATATTCGATGACGGCCACCTGACCGATGCCAAGGGACGCCGTGTGGATTTCCGGAACAGCATAATTATCATGACCAGCAACATCGGCGCCGAAGACATCCTGAAGAGCGGCGCCATCGGCTTTACCTCACGTTCCGACGAAGCGAAAACAAGGGAGCACTCTTACGAGCGGATGAAGGAAACCCTCCTCGATAAATTGAAGAAGAGGTTTAAGCCCGAATTTCTCAACCGTATCGATGACCAGGTAGTGTTCCGCTCGCTGACCAAAGAACAGATTCGCCAGATAGTCGATTTAATGCTGGTGAACGTTGGCAAACAGCTGGAGGAAAAGGGCATCCATCTGCGTGTCACCGATGCCGCCAAAGATTTCCTCGGCGAAAAAGGCTATAACGAAGAATACGGGGCGCGCCCGCTGCGCCGTATTATCCAGAGCATGGTGGAAGACAGGCTCTCCGAAGACCTGCTGCGCAGCAAGTTCAAGACCGGTGATACGGTAGTCGTCGACCTGGAAGGTGAAGAAATCGTCGTACACCCGGCGGAACCCGTGGGGGCCTTGAGCGCCGAAGAAAAATAGTGACATAAATAACTGTCTTTAGTATAATGGGGCGGTGGGAGTTCGAAGAATTGACCCACCGCCCTTTTTATTTGTTCCGGAATAACCAGAAAGGAGCTGTTAATTTGGCCAGAGAGACGATTGAAGTCCCTATCACCGGTAAGATAATCAGCGTAAATGTAAAAATAGGCGACCAGGTCAAAGATGATGATGTCCTTTGCGTGCTGGAATCGATGAAGATGGAGAACCCGATTGTGTCTACCGTCGGCGGCACGGTGGTGGAAGTAGGGGTAAAAGTCGACCAGGTAGTGAAACCCGGCGACACGGTAGCCGTCATCGAGTATTAAAGATTCGATAAGATGCTAATCAAAGCCTTATTATTTTCTCTCGTCTCCTTCGCCGCGGCGATGGTCATCGGCTTTTTCGTCGCCGCTATCATCAAGGTCATCGCTTCTTTACTGAAGGGCAAAGAAGAAGTCGCGCCTAAAAACACCAAACGGTAGTTTCCAGGAAGGGATATAATCCATGCAAATATGGGATTTTTTCCAGGGCATTCATACCTTTTTCCTGGTAGCTCCCGGGCTCGCCCTCGCGAGAATATTCCTAATCACCCTGGGGTTTGTTTTCATCTACTTCGGCTATAAGCAAACCCTGGAACCTCTCCTGATGGTGCCGATGGGCCTGGCCATGGTATCGGTGAACGCCGGCCTCATGATATTTGAAGCCGGAAACATCAGCACTCTTTTCGTGCAGCCCTTGACAAATAATATTCAAGAACTGATGAATTACCTCCAGATAGATTTTCTCCAGCCTATCTATACCTTTATGTTCAGCAACGGTTTAATTGCCTGTCTGGTTTTCATGGGCATCGGCGCTATCACCGAAATCGACTACCTCATCGCCCGGCCGTTTTCCAGCCTTTTCCTGGCGGTCTTTGCCGAGTTCGGCACGATATTCACCCTGCCCATCGCCATGGCCTGGGGGCTGACGGCCAAAGAGTCGGCGGCGATTTCCCTGGTGGGCGGGGCCGACGGCCCGATGGTGCTGTTCGGCTCGCTGATAATGGCCAAGAACCTCTTCGTGCCCATCACCGTCGTCGCCTATCTTTACTTGAGCGTCTGCTACGCCGGCTACCCGCTGTTAGCCAGGCTCGTCCCCAAGAAAATGAGAGGCATCGAGATGGACTGGCATGATGTCCCGCGGATATCCAAGGGCGCCAAGTTCGGGTTTGCCGTGATTATCTGCGGTATTCTCTGCCTGCTCTTCCCCGTGGCGGCTCCCTTGTTCGCCAGCTTCTTCGTCGGCCTGGCGGTTAAAGAAGCCGGCATCACCCGGTATATCGAGTTCGTCTCCGGGCCGGTGCTTTACGGTTCGACCTTTTTCCTGGCTTTTACCCTCGGCTCGCTGCTGGGGGCGGATGTTATCCTCGACCCGGTGGTGCTCAAGCTGCTGGTGCTGGGCATGCTGGCGCTGACGCTTTCTGGCCTGGGCGGACTGGCCGGCGGACTCATTTATCACAAGATAAGCAAGAAACCCTTTAATCCCTTGATTGGTATTGCCGCCGTGTCCTGCGTCCCGACGACGGCCAAGGTGGTACAGAAGTGCGCCTACGCCGCCAACAAGAAGTGCATGATTCTGCCCTTCGCCATGGGGCCGAACGTGGCCGGCGTGATTACCACCGCTATCGTGACAGGCATTTTCGTAAGCGGGATTAAGATTTTGGGGTGATGGCGTCGGTGATGCTGGCGATAATGTCCGAGCTGGGGATAGGGCCGCTTAGTTAAAATAACGCCCCTTCCTCATTCTTGAAAGTCTGGAATTTGTTTTTGAATTAGTTCAATTAGTTCTCTTAGAAATTGTTTACGACCACTCATGCCTACATATTTACCTTTTAGGTTTTCCCTTTCCCATTTTTCATCTTCCCAATTGTCTTTAATAGGTGTTATATATCTTTTTATAATTTCCTGATTTAATTGGCTTTTGCAGTGTTTTAGAATTGGTTTCAATAACTTGAGAAAAGCAGAAATACCACGATTTGTAAATATAATGTATTTTTCGGGATCATTCCATTGTAAAGAAAATATTGATTTTAGTACACCAAAATATAGGCGTAAAACAGTAATATATCCTTCGGAATTATTTGAGGGGTAATATTGACGAAGAATACCTCTTGGGCCTATAAGTGATTGTAAATCATTGTTTGTAAAATTTCTAAGAGTTATATATTGTTTTCCAATATCAAGTAATTTGATTTTATCTTTAAACGGGCTACTATTATTTAAACCTACCACTACTTTTATTGCCATGAGTTCGCGATTTTCTTGGCATTCAACTTCATTATCAGTAAATTTTAGATATGTGACCAAATTGGCATCAACGCGACGCATATTATCATTAATTGCTACAAAAATATCCCGTTTTTTATCAGAATCAACATTTTTTAAACCTATTACCGATAAGTTAAAATTTTCTCTGGTATGAGGATCTGTATTTACAAATCCAAACAACCTATGTTGTCCATCAATCATTTCAATTGATGCATATTCTAATGGAATACCCAATAATCCGAGCTCATAATTCATTTTGGAGAGAGTGATTTTTTCGCCTTCAGAATCTTTTTCTGGAAAAGGTATTGGAGTCCATTTCACATTATCGCTTAAATGTATTATTAAATTTGGTGGTAAAATGGCGTTATTTTGAGTAACGTATTTTTTTATACTGCCTAATCGCCTTTTGTTAACCATTCTTTGATAGGCATCTGCACTTCCTTGGGCTTTGCGAAAAATAACACAAGTCTTGAGTAGTCGTTCGGGAGACGTGGTAAACATAAATAATTCGGTAGGAGAATTTTCATAAGGTTGCCTAATTTTCAATGCAAGTATATTGTGTACATTGACTTCTTCCTTAGTTTTTATACCAAACGAGTGGATTATTTCATATTTTGCATATTCACCTATTGTATCAACAATAGTTTCATAATAATGAAGCTCTTTTTCTCCCCAAACCTTGATGTGATTGTCATGGGCAAGTTTTATTTCATCTTCAGACAAATCAATATTTGTATAAACAAATAAACATGCATTAGCTTTTGATATTTTGATCAACGGGATATAATCATGCACATATGTCGAGAATGATTCACGTAATTCCTTTGCTGTTGTATTTTCACCTATGATTTTGATAGACAATGAATCTATACTTGCCGACAAATCTAAAGATCTTGTTTTACCATTAGATAATGTTAATTTTTCTTCATCAGGATTTTTTGAATTTGGTTTTGTGTCAAAACCCGCTCTTTCAAATAATGACCACACTCTAGTATTTAAAACGTTACCTTTATCAACCATCTTAATTTACCTCGCGCTCAATAGTTGGCTAATTATATAACGGGTTAATGGGATAAACAAAATCCCCTTTGTATTCCCCCTTTTTCAAAGGGGGAAAGATCAACTTAGGGAGGAGGGAAAAGGGGTATGCCAACAGCTTCTCCCTTTCGTAAAGGGAGATTGAGAGGGATTTTGAAGTAAAGCGGGGTAACTCATCAGGGGGACGTGTCGAACCAGCTACTGCCGAAACTCTGGTGCACCGTGGTATCGCCGGAGGTGACCCAGACCACCACCCGCGTATGCTGACCTTTCGGCGGTGTCAGCGATAGTTGTACCGTCGCTTTCTTATCCACCGGGATGGCGAAGCTGGCGCTTTTTACCTGGTTCCATACCTTATTATCACCCGCATCACAGCCGGCATGTACTACCACATCTTCCGCCGACGCCGAGCCGCGGTTTTCCACGGTGACAGTGAGGGGAATATAGTCGCGCCATGAAGGATAGCTCCAGGTGCAAAAATAGACTGGCCTGGGGACAAGGTCTAATATATTAGCGCTGACACCCTTGTATTTTTCCGGCAACTCGCCAAGCTTCCAGCCGACAGAAGTGGTTTCGACGAAATAGAAGCGCTTCCCGCGCCACTCGTAGTAGGTCCCGTGGATGGACGTGTCCCCGGCGATGCCCACTGCTAAGTGCGTAGGATAGTCTAGTAGAACAGTATCGTAGCCAAGAGCGCGGGTAACTGCCGCCAGCAGGAAGGCGTGGTCTTCGCAATCACCAGTTCCATCAACGATGGTTTCGATAGGGAACCTGGGATAATCCGATTTGGCCTTGGAGTCCGCATCGGTAGTATAAGGTATGCCCTGCGCAAATAATATCGCGCACTCGACAATGTCGTAATCGCTGTAACCCAGCCCGGGGGCGTCCCGCTGAATCATCTCGGCCAGTCCCTTGGTCAGCCAGTCGTTACCGGGATGGGTGGCATAGACAGCCCAGTCTTTTAGTTCGATCCTGGGACGGTCACGGTAAGATTGGTATAAATCATTCGAAAGCGTTACCTGATACCACCAGGAGCAACCTTTATACTCCCAATCGAAGCGGCGGGTAATATTTTCGCTGGAACCGGATGTATTAACCGCCGACTCTATTTTTACGCTGGGGGGTGGCTGGGTAGTTGTGACGGGCGGGGGCACAGTCCTTGTAGCTGTAGGAGTTCCCGCACCGGTGGTCAGCGATGTTGTGGTCGCGGGTACGCTGGTAGTCGGCGGTTTTGTAGTAGTGGTAGTGGCTGGCGGGCTACTGGCAAGCGTTGTTTTCGGGGTCGTAGTTAACGTGGGCGTACTGCTGGCAGTCGTCGCTGTCGTAAGGGTTACCGCAGGCGCGCTGGAAGCAGGGGAGGACGTTGATGTTGGTAGGGGTATCACGCATGAGGAGACCAGGAAAAGTAGAGTCGCGATGCAGAAAAACAGGAGGCGAAGACGAGATAAGGCACTTTTAGACATCATTAAGCCATTCTAGAGCGAGTTTCCAACACAGTCAAGCCTATCTCCTCACACGATAAATCACAAATTCCCAACTATTTATTTGCGCCCCTTGCCTTCTGTTTAAAATTCCTGTAAAGTCATGCTGTGAGCAAATTCGAGAAGTCTGCGGGCAGGACGGTCTACGTTTGCAAAGAGTGCGGCAAGGAAAGCCTCAAGTGGCTGGGGCGCTGCCCGGACTGCAACCAGTGGAACAGCTTCACGGAGGTAACAGCCGCACTCAAGCCCGCGTCTTCCCGTGTTGCCGCGCCTTTATCCCCGCCCCAGGAGCTTTCCGAAGTTTCTATCGAGGCCGCCGACCGTAAACCTTTACCCCTCGCCGAGTTCAACCGCGTCCTCGGCGGCGGCCTGGTGGCAGGGTCTCTGGTCCTTGTCAGCGGCGACCCCGGCATCGGCAAATCGACGCTTTTACTCCAGGCCGCGGCGTCAATCGCCAGTCATGATAGCCGCGTGGTCTACGTCACCGGCGAGGAGACGGCGCACCAGATTAAGCTGCGCGCCGACCGGCTGGGGCTAGGCGGTGAGGGGCTTTACATTATGGCCGGGACAGACCTCGACGCAGCGCTGGAGCAGGCGGAACAGGCCGCGCTGTCGCTATTGGTTATCGACTCCATCCAGACCGTTTATTTACCTGAATTAGATGCGGCGCCGGGCAACATCAGCCAGGTGCGGGAGTGCACCATGCGGCTCATGCAGTGGGCCAAGACGCAGGGCGTGCCGGTCTTTATCTCCGGGCACGTCACCAAGGAAGGCGCTATCGCGGGGCCGAAGGTGCTGGAACACATCGTCGATGTCGTCCTCTACCTCGAAGGCGAGCCCTTCAGCGCTTACCGGTTGTTGCGCTGCGTGAAAAACCGCTTCGGCTCGACCAACGAGGTGGGCGTCTTCGAGATGAAGGAGCAGGGCATGGTGGAGGTGGACAACCCCTCCAAAGCGTTCCTGTCTCAACGCGGGACGGAGTCGGTAGGCTCGGTCGTGGTGCCGACGCTCGAAGGCAGCCGGCCGCTTCTGGTAGAAATCCAGGCGCTGACGACTCCCAACAGCTTCGGGCAGCCGCGGCGCACCGCTAACGGCGTGGACTTCAACCGTTTACTCGTGGTATCCGCCGTGCTTTCCCGGCGCGTTGGGTTGAAGCTGGGCAATCAGGACATCATGGTGAACGTGACCGGCGGCTTAAGCGTAGGCGAGCCCGCCGCCGATTTAGGCATGGCTTTAGCGATTGCCTCCAGCTACCGTGACGCGGAAGTCATACCGTTTACGGCGGCGGTAGGGGAGGTGGGCTTGAGCGGGGAGCTGCGGGCAGTCACGCAACTAGAGCGCCGCCTGACCGAGGCCGCCCGGCTGGGTTTTAAAAAGTGCATTATTCCTAAAGCGGGGGCTAACAGTATCAATCACCCGAAAGATATTGAGATAATAGCGGTGGGGACATTAAGGGAGGCGGTGGGGAGGGGATTAACAGGCAAAGAGATAATTCAAGAAGGGTGAAACCCATCTTTTTCTACTCTCACTCTCAGTTGCTGGGGGAAACAAAACGCGAGGCATCGGACAAATAAAATGGCTAAAGGGAAAAATGATTGTGCCGTTGTTTTAACCTTTTCTCCCGATATAGAAAATACTTTGAGCAGGTTGTGCGAAGAATATCTGATATACATTGATTACAAGATCGTGCCCCATTTAACACTTATTTACCCCTTTACGCCTGTTTTCAGCCTTTACAAAGTAAATGAACAATTAGAAAAAGTAGCGAAACAGACGAAACAATTCAATATCACTTTAAACGGAATAAATTACTTTGAAGACGATAGTAATGTCGCGTACGCCGCGATAGAAAATAAACGCGCGGTGAAAAAACTTCATATTGACCTTATCAGTTCCCTGGAAGGGCTGATAAAAGAACAATACACGGACGGGAAGTATAATCTGGACAGGTTCGTACCCCACGTGACCATCGGGAACAAAATCCCGGATGAAATATTCCTGGAAATTAAGAAAAAGCTCTTAAAATACCGCTTGCACTTTGAAGACAATATAACCGACTTTAGTCTATTTGCGGAAATCAAAGGGGCATGGCAACGGAAGCGAGTTTTTGAATTGACCGGCTGAAATAATATCATTTTCGAATATAGGACAATAGATACCGCTTTCACGGGAATGATAAATAATTTATAATTTATTAAACTATGCCTAAATCATCAAAAGTATCGGCCATTATAGTAGCGGCGGGGGACAGCCAGCGCATGGGCGGTATTGATAAGCTCTTCGCCCCGCTTGGCGGTCAACCTGTGCTGGCGCGCGTGCTGGATGCCTTCCAGAACTGCAAAAAAGTCGACCAGATAGTCCTAGTGATGAACGCGAAAAACATCGAGGAGGGTCGCCGCCTGGTCGCGCTCGGGCGCTGGAACAAAATCACAGATATCTGCCTCGGAGGGAAAAGGCGGCAGGACTCGGTCGCCGCAGGCCTTAAAACTGTTAAGGAAACCGAGTGGATTATTATCCACGACGCCGCCCGTCCTCTTGTCACCATCGACCTCATCGAGCGGGGGCTGGAGGCAGCCAGAGAGACCGGGGCCGCTGTGGCCGCCGTCCCGGTGACCGATACCATCAAGTATGTCAAGGACCGTGAGATAGTGCGCCAGACGCTCCCACGTGAAAATCTAAGGGCAGTACAGACGCCGCAGGTATTCCGGGCCGACCTTATCAAAAATACCTATAAATTCGTCCCCGGCGATGTCACCGATGATGCCACGCTGGTGGAAAAGGCCGGCTACCAGGTCAAGCTTTACATGGGCGCTTATGATAATATAAAGATAACCACCCCCACCGACCTGGCGATAGTCAGTGCGCTGTGGAAGATATATGAACAACCGGATACGCGCCGGAATCGGCTTTGATTCGCACCCCCTGGTTGCGGGCAGGAAGCTCGTGCTGGGAGGGGTAGAGATACCCTTCGCTAAAGGGCTGGAAGGCTGGAGCGATGCCGATGTGCTCACCCACGCTATCATGGACGCTCTGCTGGGGGCGGCGGCGCTGGGGGACATCGGTGTGCATTTCCCGCCCGGCGAGGCCAAGTATCAAGGTATCTCCAGCCTGGTCCTTCTCCAAAAGGTAAAAGAAAAGCTGGCCCAAAACGGCTGGCGTGTTGGCAATATCGATGCCACGTTGGTGGCGGAAAAGCCGCGCCTCCGTGATTTTATCGACGATATGCGCCGGAACTTGAGCCAGGCGCTGGGGATAAACATCGATTGCGTCAGCGTCAAGGCCAGCACTTCCAACAGACTGGGCGCTATTGGGCGTGAGGAAGGCATCGCGGTTTACGCCGT
>JBEKDL010000018.1:0-26512 GCA_050014355.1 Dehalococcoidales bacterium
ATCAAAAGCCAGGGCAATCAGGATGATTATAGCGATGAACAGCGTATTCGAGTCCATGTTTTATCTTATGAGCGTGAACCAAAACCATTATAGACTTTTTTATAGTCCATAGTCTAATAACACTGGACACTTACAGCCATGTAACCCCAGGGCTTCAAGAAGCCGCAGCAAAACGCTTTGACGAAGTAATAATCAGGACTTCACCAATATCTTTATAGTAGTCGGGGCGTATCCCTACATTTATTGTCATTTGATAAACATTGGGATGTCTGTCCAGCCATGCGTACGAATATTTGATACCGTTTTCCTTTTCTATTAAATGAAAAACACCATTGCACAAACATCGGGATACAGACAATTCTAAACCTGGGCTTCAAGAATGCTTTTCAATTTGCTAAGACTCTTTTTCAACTCCTTAAGCATCGAGCTAAGTATCATTGGCGAAAACAGCTTGGAAAACCCACCTACCTTTGCATCTATCACCACAGTGGCCTTTGTGCCTCCCTCTATGGGATCAAAGGTCACGTACTCGTCATAGATCATACCCCCGCTGGTGTAATTCATAGTACACTTTCTATTTGGTTCATATTCCATGGCCTTTGCATTCCACTTCATATTGAGGCCCATCATGTGAACAACCCCTTTGAATGTGGTGCCGGCACCCAGGGGTCCCTGGGACGTTTGCTCTGCTGCTACTATTATCGACCGCCATTTTGGCCAGCTCTTTACATCGGCTGCGTAAGCGAATACCTTGTCGACCGGACGCTTGATGTCAATGCTTTCTGCGATTCTTGCCATTTAACTATCTCCTTTTTATTCAGAAGTACTTTATAGACATAGTGCTTTAATTATAGGCTCCAAATTTTTATTGTCAAATCCTAGAAATGTGGTTGAATTCCTGTACGCACAATGCACAATCACAATATTAGGAAAAGGGGTCGTAATAACGAATTGTTAGAACTGATGCATCCAGTTTTCACCAGACGCCCTTTCTATTTGATTCTGACATTGGTGTAAGTCAAGACCACTTAAATCAAAATCCTCGCCTTGCGCGAAATAGGCTATGCTGGCGCTGTTTGGAGCCTAATTTAATTACAATTGAACGAACATCGGGATGTCTGCTTCTCCGTGCGTACATTCAATCACTAAATGGGTAGTAAAAAAATAAAATTTCAACCAGGTAATTTACCTTAAATATGTCTTGTTAACCTGCTGGTCGGGACGCATCGTAAATGATGAGATACGTGGAAACGATGGAGTTGAGTGCCGCCAGTGGAGCTATATGTATTTTAACGTCTAATATCTTTCCACCCTCGTTTTGAATTTTTTCTAGGGTATCATTTATTAAGGGGTCGAGTTTATCCGAAGTAACATATTTCCCTCCACTCGTTGGACCAAATTGCAAAGTTTTGATATATGTAGCCATAGCGTTAACAACCTCCGTTTTTATATTTTTAAATCAAGCAAAATCTCCGGAAAATCTATGCAATAAGTCTTCAATTGTAAATTTCCATTTTCAGTCTTATCCATTTTAATCCTAAAATACAGCTGTTCTTTCACCATCCATTCTTTATCTGATGCATCAAGGTCAGTTCCATCACCAACTACCAAAGTCCCACTAAACCAACGCCCGTTTCCCTTGGGAGGATAAAAACCCTCTTTCTTTATTCCTGGATAAGTATAATCATAATCGCCTTTCGGATAGTTCCCCTTGACCCTAACAGTAGGTATCTCCCTGTAGCCGATTACCATGTAGTTGTTATCTTCCGGTGTATACAAAGCAAAAACAATAGGCTTCTTGAGTATCTCTGTGCTTAATCGCTTTTCTACCATATCTACTATTTCATTCCAAAGGGATTTTGCAATCGTTATATTCAAGGGTATCCTCCTTTCCAAATCCCCTTAAAGACCGGCATTAGATATAATTCGTTTTTATATTCAATCCTATTAATTCTGTTAGCAATTTGTTAGCAAAAACATGAAATACTCCAAAATTTGGACAACAGTTTGAAGGCTTTTCTAATAATTTTAGCTTCAAAATGGCGGAGGGGGTGGGATTCGAACCCACGGTCCCGTTGCCGGGACAGCGGTTTTCAAGACCGTCGCCATAGGCCGCTCGGCCACCCCTCCCGGCTACAAATTCTAACCTAATACGGATGATTAAAGCAAGGATTGTCACGCGGATGTAGTTCCTTATACGATTGAAAGATTTTATTCAGAGTTTCGGAAGTGCTATAATTTTAGCAATGTGGTCTCTGAAGTACTGCCTGCTGGTATTTATCAGTGTACTGGGCGTCTTGCAACTGGCGGCGGCACGTAATAACCTGCGGGGACTGTTCTTTTTCCCCTGGAAAACAGTCACCGTTGTTTTTGCCGGGCTCGCCATCGCGTTTCCTTTTATCGTTTTCTTCACCTGGAATGAGTTTCACTCCCGGATTATTGAAGGTAGCCAGCAGACAGGTTCATTTGTTGTGTCCGCAGCCGCGGGTATAATTTTCACGGTGTTATTATCGTCGCTGCTTAACTTCAGGCGTCTTAATGCCGGTGGCCCTCAAACGGATGGAATGGATGCCCTGCAGACGAGCACCTTTATTCAGGTATTACTTAAACGTTGGAGCAGAAAAGCGCGATGACGGACAAAGCGCTTTTCCTCCACATCAATGGCCTGGCGGATAAAATTCCTATCATTGACGGTTTCTTTAAAGGTGTTTCCAATGATTATTTTGCCCTCGTTACAAGCTGTCTTATTCTCGTATGGCTCTGGTTCGGCATGAAAGGGATAGAAAGGCAAATCTGTCAAAAAGCCGTACTTACCGCAGCGATAAGTATCGGCCTGACGAGCGCGCTGGTGTTAATAAGTAACCATCTCTATTTCAGGGTCCGCCCGTTTAATGAATTGCCTCCCGGTTCGGTAAATCTACTATTTTACAGGCCTACGGATTCCTCTTTTCCTTCAAACCTCGCCTCGGTGCTTTTTGCTATTGTCTGGCCGGTCTTTATTAAAAACAAGCGCTACGGGTCTGTCTTGCTGGGGGTTGCTCTGCTCGCCGGTTTTGGACGCATCTATATCGGTGTTCACTATCCGCTCGATATTGTCGGCGGCGCCGCTTTTGGCGCGGTGGGAGCGTTGCTGGCCTTCGGGGCAATCTGGCTGATTTCTCCGATAGAGCGCTTCTTGGTCAAACTTCTCCGGATAATTTCACTCGCCTGAAGAATATCGCGTATCGGAAATAATGGCCGGGGTTTCGGTCTTTTTATCTCTCGCCAACCCGCGGGCCGATATATAGGCCAGCAGCGATACTCCTGACCCGAAAAACATTACCGCCCCGTATCCCCACACTTGAGAGATAGCGCCGCCCAGGAACGGCCCGATACTTCCGGCGAAAGACATGGTGGAGTTTAAAAGCCCGGCGATAGTCCCGCGCTCGCGGTGACGCTTTAAGAGGTAGTTAAGCGCCCCGATGAACATGGCAGAATAGCCCACGGACAGCAGCATCTGGACGGGTATAATCTCCAGATAATGGTTGGCGACGCCATACAGCGCGAAGACAATTACCGAGACGATAAGACCGAATTGGAACATCCTGGTGGGATTAAATCTTTCGATATAGCGCGAGGCTATAAACTGGCCCAGCATGTTGGTGGCATCCATTACGGAAATCCAGAATTTGCTTGCGCCGATACTGCTCAAATATAGCGGCCAGACCGTCCAGATGCCCATTCCTCCCAGCTGCCTCAAGAAAAACCCGAGGAATATCCTGAAGTCAGATTTCAATAAATGTATGGGGAAGGCCGCCACCTGGATGCGTGCGGCCGTATTCTTGTCTTCTTTAAGCATGAAGGAGATCAAGAACGACACGAATGAAATAGCCGCACTGGCGATAAACAGCGAAGTATAGACTTTGACCAGCGCCGCCAGCATCGCCCCGACCAGCCATCCCAGCGCCCCGTAAGAAATAAAATTGCCTATTTGCTTCTGGTGTTCGTAGGTATAGGCCATAATGACCGCCGTATTGATACCTCCGCAAAACCCCACGAAGCCTCTGGCAGCCAGTAAAGTCCACGGATTATGTGCCAGGGCCTGGAAAAAGAATGATAAAGAGGTCAGCGCGAGACCGACCCGTATGAAATTCACACGGCCGTGAATGTCTGAAAGTCTCCCGAACACGAGGGCCGATACCAGTAAAGCAATCCCCATGGCGGCGGCAATAAAGCCTACCTGCATGTTTGATGAACCGATGCTGCGGGCATACAGCGCCATGTACACATTGGATGTTTCAACGGCGGTATTAGAGAGGAAATTGATCGATGCCAGACACAGCGCCAGGGAGAACCATACCGGGGGAGAAAAACGGCGCATTTTTGAGGGGCCTCCTTTTACCCACGCGAAACTCGGATACGATTATATTATATCGTGGGGGAGGCGAAATAGCGAACAAAGCTAAGTGATATAAAAAGGGGCAGGCACTGGCTTAATCCGGGGAACAAAATGCTTAAAGCCACTGGCGGGACTTTCTATCGAACCGGAGGGGGCGCCGCGTAAGGTGCTCGGCGTGGCCGCAGTTAGGACATCGTTTGTAATAGCCGCGCTCTTTATCGGGGATGAACAAGACGACACTGTGGCAATTGGAGCAATAGCCGCTGGTCTCGCGGAGCGGTTCCGATAATATGCGCTGGTTGTCGGTGGCGCTATCTTTAAGCATACAGTTATCACCTGGCTTTTTTCAGAGTCGGCTGGACGTTAAAAGCTCTGATGATAACATTGTAAAGGCGGTGACGGTCGGAAAAATGCAGGCTAACCCCCATAAACCTTCGGGCTAGTACTGAAAATGTGATGTAAAAACCAAGTCTCTCCCCCAGTTCATATGAGGGAGAGACTTAAATTGCCTACCTTTTTATTCGGGGTGGTTATTGCCTTTTTAGGCGGGGACGCTCTGGGCTTTTCTTAACAGCGCCAGGCCTGATAGTACCAGACCCAGGCCGAGGAAGATGCCAGCTATACCGCTTAGTCTCGTGAACATGGCAAGGCCGACGTTCGATTTAGCCAGACCGAGCAATGCCCTCTGTCCCGAAAGGTAAGCGTACATGGCACTGGGTTGGGTTCCTGTTTTAATTCCGGGTTCTTCTGCTGCAAGTCTTTGATTGAAGGCAGCTGTGACTTTATCGTATTGAGGGTTTATCTGGGAAAGGGAAGTGAGCGGAGCTATCTCGTTTAAAACCTGATTTTCCGCCGAGCTGGCCTCGGATACGAACAATATCCCGAATACCAGGCTGGCCAGTCCGAGAATGACGACAATGATGGCGATTACCCGCATGGAATGTTACCTCCTTTTTCGTGCACCTAGAATTTCTAGGTATAATAACTTATTGTGTCTGGATTGTCAAGTGCGGTAAGGTGCAGAAGGTTTCGCTAAGCTTTTCGGCTATTTGATAACCTTGGCGCCCACGAAGTCCTGTAATACTTCCGGCACAGCGATGCTGCCATCGGCCCGCTGGTAGTTCTCCATCACGGCAATCATTATCCGGGGCAGGGCCAGGCCGGAGCCGTTAAGCGTATGGACGAACTGCGGCTTGGCATCAGGGGCGGGGCGGTAGCGCACGTTGGCCCGCCGCGCCTGGAAATCGCCGCAATTGGAGCAGGAGCTGACTTCCAGCCACTCTTCGCAGCCCGGCGCCCAGACATCGATATCGTACGACTTCGTTGAAGAGAAACCGATATCACCGGTGCAGAGCTTGCGGATGCGGTAGGCCAGTCCCAGCCTCTGGCAGACCTCTTCTGCGTCATGGGTCAGTTTCTCGAGCTCATCGTTGGATGTTTCCGGCTCGGTGAACTTGTAAAGCTCCACTTTATCGAACTGGTGGCCGCGCTTGATACCCCGGACGTCCTTGCCGGCAGACATCTTCTCCCGGCGGAAACAGGCGGTATAGGCCACATAATGTAAGGGCAAAGATTCTTTCGTCAGTATTTCATCCCGGTGGAGGTTGGTCAGCGGTATTTCCGCGGTACCGACGAACCAGAAATCATCCTCGGCGTCATGATAAATGTTATCGGCAAACTTGGGCAGCTGGCCGGCACCGACCATGCACTCTTTTTTGACCATGTAGGGCGGGTATATCTCTTTATAGTCATGCGTGTGGGTGTGCAAGTCGAGCATGAAAGCAATGAGAGAACGCTGCAGCCTGGCGCCCGGGCCTTTCAACACGTAGAAGCGGCTGCCGGATATTTTCACCCCGCGCTCGAAGTCGATGATGCCCAGGTCTTCACCCAACTTCCAATGGGGGGCCGGCGGGAAATTTAATTTTTTCGGTTCGCCCCAGGTGCGTATGGTCACATTTTCGCTATCGTCCTTACCGAGGGGAACATCGGGCTGGGGGATATTGGGCACCTGTAAAAGCAGCTCACTAAGCTGCCCGTCAATCTTCTTGGCTTTATCTTCCAGCGTCTGTATTTCAGCGCGGAGGGCGCGCCCGCGTTCCTGCGCTTTCTCTCTTTCTTTAGAGACAGCTTTTCTCTCCTGGCGCAGGTTGTCCAGCTTGATGATGCCCTGGCGGCGCTCGGCGTCAAGGCGCAGGATATCATCCACGGGGGCGCTATCATGGCGGTCGGCCACTGCTTTTTTTACGAGCTCCGGGTTTTCACGGATAAATTTTAAATCTAACATATATTACAACCCACCCCCTATTTACAATAAATAATAGTGGTTATTTCACATATTTTTATTTAGAGAAACGGGCGGGGGTATTAAACCTCTCTTTGCAACTCTTTTCTAATGTATTCCCCAGTCTGCTTCAATCTTTTTATATTGGCGCATAAATTGCGTCAAGAGAGCATCAGCCTCATTCAATTTGGTATTGGCGGAAAGCCGATCATTTTCATTGTTTAAACTGTTATAAGCAATTAGTGAAGTAAATGCTGACTGGTACTTATCAAAATATTGCAATAAAGTTTGATCTGCGTCCTGACAGGAATTAGGGCATTTTGTACTATTAACTACCGCATATAGTTGTCCTAAATTTCTCCTCATAGTAATCAATTGATCTTCCCTTTGACTACTGGCTACATTATCAATCTTTCTACCTTCAGATAATTGGCGATTAAAATCCTCTTGAATAGTTCCCCACCAAGTCATTAACGGGCCAATATTCTGGATTACTTGGGCAATTTGAGAATGCCAAGCTATTACTTGTTCTCGTTCTATCTGTCGGTCAGCTTCTAATTTTTGTTGCTGTAATTCTTCTTTTGATGGCCCACAGCCTGTAATGTAGAATAGTCCAACGGAGAATAAAGTCATAAGGCTAATATAGATAAATGCTCGCTGTTTCGAATGATTAAGAGTCTTCAATTATCCCCTTATATGCCTGCCAATTTATACACCCCTTTTGCGCTCCCTGTCAACACCCTGTTAAACTGGAAAACACGCCTTTCCCATTGCCAGAACGTCTACAGCTCATAAGAAAGGCTATATAAGGTTTTTCGGATTAAACTCCCCTTGTTACTCCTTCTCTTTCATCTGCGGGAAGAGGATTACCTCCCTTATAGAAGTCTGGTTGGTTA
This sequence comes from Dehalococcoidales bacterium, assembly GCA_050014355.1. GTDB lineage: Bacteria > Chloroflexota > Dehalococcoidia > Dehalococcoidales > RBG-16-60-22 > Fen-1077. The sequence continues at coordinate 7,556 of JBEKDL010000018.1, forward strand.
GCAGCATGACCAGCCGGTCGATGCCGATGCCGAGGCCGCTGGTAGGCGGCAGGCCGTACTCCAGCGCGGTGAGAAAGTCCTCGTCGATGGTCCACTTTTCAGCCTCGTCGCCCAGGCGCTCTTTCATCTGCTCCTCGAAGCGCTCACGCTGCAGGATGGGGTCGTTAAGCTCGGAGTAGGCGTTGCCCATTTCCAGGCCGCCAATATAAGGCTGAAAGCGTTCGACCACTCGTTCCTCGCCCGGTTTATTCTTGGCCAGCGGCGACATGGAGACGGGGTAGTCATAGACGAAAGCAGGCTGGATGAGCTTGGGACGCACGAAGGTCTTTAGCAGCTCATCTACGAGCTTCGCCCAGTTCTTTTGCGGGTCCACGTCTTTCATTACCGAGCGCATTTTCTCCCGCAGCCCATCAGCGGTGGGATATTTCACGAAGTCGATGCCGCTGTATTCTTTGATTACGTCGCGCAAGGTGATGCGCCGCCATGGCGGGGCCAGGTTGATGGTATCGTTGATATATTTGATTTCATGGGTGCCGAGCAACTGCTGGCTGATATAAGCTATCATCTGCTCAACCATCGCCATGACATCGGTATAGTCGGCGTAAGCCTCGTAGCTTTCCAGCAAGGTGAACTCGGGGTTGTGTTCGGTGGAAATGCCCTCGTTGCGGAAATTGCGCCCTATCTCGTAGACTTTATCGAACCCGCCGACGATTAACCGCTTGAGGTAAAGCTCCGGTGCGATGCGCAGGAAAAAGTCCCGGTCGAGGGCGTTATGGTGGGTGATGAAGGGGGTGGCCAGAGCGCCGCCGGCGGAAGGCTGCATTACGGGAGTTTCCACCTCGATAAAGCCGCGCCCATCGAGGAAGTGCCGCATAGCGCTGATAATCCGGCCGCGCGTTTTAAAGATGTCCTTGACCTCGTTATTTGCGATAAGGTCAATATAGCGCTGGCGGTAACGTATTTCCGTGTCTGAAAGACCATGCCATTTCTCCGGCAGTGGCTGGAGCGATTTCGTCAGCAGGGTGAATTTTTTCACGGAAAGCGTGGGCTCGCCGGTGCGGGTGCGCATTAAAGTACCTTCCGTACCGATGAAATCGCCGATATCCAGGTCTTTGAACAGCTCCTGGTCGGCCTCGCTGAAGCTGGCGCTCTGGATGAACAGCTGTATCTTGCCTTCGCCGTCGCGGATATCGAGGAAGGAGGCCTTGCCCATTTTCCTTATGGCGGTGATGCGACCGGCCAGACTGACCGGCCCGGAGGCTTTCGCTTTGCCGGTTTCCCGGGCTTCCAGCTCCGCGATGGCCTGCGCCGTAGTGTGTGAGTGCGGGTAGCGGTGCGTATAGGGGTCGATGCCGCGGGCGCGCAGACGCTCCAGTTTCTGTTTTCTCTGTTCGTTGATGCTATCTATTCTCGTCGACATATTATCATATTATATGTTATCCGTATGCGGGGGGTAAAGGGGAGGATGGCAGCAACGTTAATGTTAGCGAAGCTGTTCCCGCAGTTCCTCCAGCCAGGCGGCGCTTTTGACCTCTCTTTCGAGGAGGTGCTTGAGGTAGCCGCTGATGACGCTCTCCAGCTCGCGGGCAAGCTCCGGTTCTATTTTAACGCGGCAGGCGGCGGAGTAATCGTCGCCCTGGAGCAGTCGGAGCACTTTCTGCGCGTTAATTGAGAGAGGATAGGAAAATGCTTGGCCGGCCGGGGCGCAGGAGGGGCAGAGCATACCGCCTGCGGCGGCGCTGAAGGAATTAGAAACTGGCTCCAGCGCCTTATGGCAGGCGACGCACTCCCGGAGCTGCGGGCGGTAGCCGGCGCATTCGAGGAGGTGCAGCTCGAAATAGTGCAGGGTGAGCTCTTTGTTATTTTCTTCACACAGTCTTTGCAGGGTCTCGATGGTCAGCTGGAAGAGCGCCCGGTTTTCCTGGTGTTCGGCGGTGAATTGGTTGACCAGCTCGGCGACGTAGAGCCCGCAGGAGGTCAGCCAGAGGTCGCTTTTAAGGGGGAGAAAGGCGTCGATGGTCTGGGCGCCGGTGATGGTATCAAGGTTGCGCCCGCGCGAGAAGGCCACCTCGCTGTAGGTGAGGAGTTCCAGGTGCCCGGCCATCTTGCTCTTGGTCTTGCGCAGGCTTTTAGCAAAGCCCTGGATTTTCCCGAGGCGGGGGGTAAAGAAAGTGAGAATGCTATCCGCCTCTCCCAGCTTCGTCTTCCGGATAACGATTGCTTCGGTCTTATACTCACGAGGGTCTGACATGGTAAATTATTAACCTCACCCCCTGTTTCCCCCTCTCCTTACGAGGCTGGAAGAAGGAGAGGGGGAAATTAGGGAAGAGGGGCTTCGCCCCTCTTAAACGCCCCATAAGGGTACACTAAGTATAGGGGAGAGCATGAGAGGGGTGCAACCTCTCTAAAAAAATTCCCCCTTCCCTTCATCAATACCCAAGGGAAGGGGGAGGGGGATAGGTCACAAGTTACTTAATACTCCTGCCGTCCCTCCAGAGCTCTCGTAAGCGTCATATCGTCGGCGTACTCCAGCTCCGTGCCGAAGGGCAGCCCGCGGGCGAGGCGCGTGACCCTGATGCCGAGGGGGGCGATGGCGCGCGAGAGGTACATGGCCGTCTGCTCTCCCTCCATGTTGGTATTGGTGGCCAGGATGACCTCTTTCACGGTGTTGTTCTGGAGACGGGCAAGGAGCTCCTTTATCCTGATATCGTTAGCGCCGACGCCCTCGGTTGGTGAGATGGCGCCGTGGAGGACGTGGTAAAGCCCTTTATAGACGCCCGTGTGCTCTAAAGCGATGATGTCCTGCGGCTGCTCCACGATGCACACCTGACTTATTTCGCGCTGGGGGTTGCGGCAGACAGGGCAGGGGTCGGACTCGGTCACGTTGCAGCAGACGGAGCAGAGGTTGATTCTCTGCTTCAAAGACAAAAGCGCCTCGGCGAGGGCTTTGGCCTGCTCATCGTTAGAGCGCAGGAGGTAAAAAGTAATGCGCTGGGCGCTCTTGGGCCCGATGCCCGGCAGCCTGGCAAACTCCTGTACCAGCTTGCCGATGGTATCGGTAGCGGGAACGAGTTCGTGTTTCAAAAGGTGCTCCTTAAGTTAAAAGTGAAATGTCAAAAGTCAAAACTATAAGTAAAAAGTTACAACTTATTCTTGTTTTTCAAAGTAATCAGGCTGGCAGCTATCATTTTCGTTAATTCATCAGTTTCTTTCAATAGATATTTCAAATCTGTTCCATCAATATTAAGCGCATCTTGCATCAGTCCCAGCCAATAAGTGGTCTCATTGGCGGACTTCAATGCTATTTCGTAAAATCGGATGAAATCCTTTCTCGAACTCGCGGATTTTGCTTCAATTACATTGGCGCCAATACTTGTCGCTGAACGTAACAATTGATTGGAAATAACCCAGTTAATACGCTTTTCTGGTAGAGAATCGATAAATTTAATAGTCTTTATCGAATAATGATAGCAACGTTCCTTTAGCTCACTTTTACCTTTTGAGCTATAGTTTTGACTTTTAACTTTTGAGTTTTGACTTAACATCTACGTCAGCCCCGGTATCTTTAATCCCCCCGTCAGGCCGCCCATCTTTTTCGCGGCGGCTTCCTGCGCTGCGGCTTGCGCCTCTTTCACCGCGGTTAGCACCAGGTCCTCAAGCATCTGGACATCTTCTTTATTCAGTACATCCGGAGAAATCTTGACCGATTGTATCTGCTGTTGGCCGTTCATCGTAACTTTAACCGCCCCGCCCCCGGAGCTCGCCTCCACAGTGAGGCTGGCCAGCTCCTCCTGCGCTTTAAGAAGCTGCGCCTGGAGCTTCTGGGCCTGCTGCATCATAAACCTGTTCATTTTCCCTCCGCATCATCAATGACCTGGGCGCCCATGTTCAAAGCCGCCTTCACCAGGTGGTTGTTCTCATGCTCATAGACGCAGCGTACCTTACAGGGCCGCCCCATGAAACTGCTGACGATTTTATCGGCGGTCTTTTGATTATCGAGAGAATCCATTTTTTCCTTGTGATAAGAATATCTAAATTCCACGACCAGTATGTCCTCTTTAATTTCCTTGGGTCGGGCGCTGCGCAATAGGGCGGCGGCCGGGGTCTTGCCCAGGCCATCGGGCGAATCGCTGATAATTTTGCTCCATTGCGCTTGCAGCTGCTCGATGGCGCTTCCGGCGGCCAGCGGGCTATCAACATGGGCTGCAGCTTTAGAAACAGGTTCCGCCTTAACGCTCGCGGGTTTTACTGCCGGCGGCGCCGGTTCGGATGGCTTTTTCTCCACGGGCCGGGCAGTTACCTTAAGCGCGGGAGAGGATACGGTCGCTTTAGCGGTGGAAACCGGCGGTGAAGCTATCGGGTTCGTTTTTCTAGTGACCGGCTCGGATTCTGGCGGACGTGCGCGTTCTGGTTTTTCTTCATCGGGCAGAGTGCTGTCCACCAGCGCCAGCTCCAGTGGCAGAGTAGAGTAGTTATCTAGGCTGATGTCCATCTGGCCGAAGCGCTTGACGGCTTTCAGCGCTTGAGCGGTAGAGGCTTTAGTGGCCAGTTCCTTGAGCTCCTTGACATCATCGGCGGTAAGCTCCAGGGAATCGGACGAGCCGGTCTTGACGAGGAGCAGCAGCCGTAAATATTCCACGATATCCCGGTTGAACTGGCGCAGGTCGAGGCCGTCGCTATTGACATTGTTAATCGTAGCCACCCCAGCGGCGACATCCCTGTTGACGATGTGCTTCACCAGTTCCCTGGCGCGCTGGTCGCCGGAGATACCGAGCATCGCCTGCACCTGCGGGAGTTTGATATCGTTGCCATAATAGGTATTAAGCTGCTGGAGGAGGTTCAGGGCATCTCGCAAACTGCCGGTGGCCGCGCGGGCGATGAGCTTGAGCGCCTCGCTATCGATTTTAATACCTTCGCTCTGGCAGACGCGGGACAGCGCGTTTACCATGTTGGCCAGTGTATGGCGGTGGAAATCGAAGCGCTGGCAGCGCGAAAGGATGGTTGGCAGGAGCTTATGGGCTTCGGTGGTGGCCAGGATAAAGACGACGTGCGGCGGCGGCTCCTCCAGGGTTTTCAGCAGGGCGTTCGAAGCTTCCTTGGTGAGCATATGGACTTCATCGATGATGTAGACCTTGCGGCGCGCCATGTTGGGGGCATAGTTGACCTTTTCCCGCAGGTCCCTGATTTCATCGATGCCGCGGTTGCTGGCGGCGTCCACCTCGATAACGTCCAGTGCCCGGCCTTCGGTGATGGCCTGGCACATGGAGCAGGTGTTGCATGGTTCGCCCTTGCCGTTGGTCAGGCAGTTGATGGCCTTGGCCAGGGCGCGCGCGGTAGACGTCTTACCCGTGCCGCGGGGGCCGCAAAAGAGGTAGGCGTGCGAGACGCGCTCGTTGGCCAGAGCGTTGAGGAGGGTACGTGTCACGTGCTCCTGCCCGACGACATCGGCCAGCGATTGAGGCCGCCACTTGCGATAAAATACTTGAGAAGCCATTTTTCTTTCGCCCTTATTATACCCTAAAACGGGATGTTTCCCAAGAAATCCGGCTAATTTATTTTACTTAACGACAGCGCACGGAAACACGGCACTTTGTACTACCGTTTTCTCTGGATTCAGGGCGCAGCCCTCACACAAAGGGCGTTTGCGGCAGTGCTCTTTGCCCAGCTTGACCAGTAGGGCGTGGTACTCATTAAAGAGCGATACTTCAGGCGGCAGGTGGGACATGAAAAGCGCCTGGTAAGCGGCATAGTTTTTCACTTTGGGTGCCAGTCCGAGGCGGTCGATAATGCGGTGTGTGTAGGCGTCGATGACGAAAACGGGCCTGTTGCCGGCATAGAGAATAATCGAGTCGGCGGTCTCCTCACCGATGCCGTAGACCTGCAATAGCTGATGTCGTACATCGCTAATTTCACCTGAAAAGAGCTTTTGCAGGCTATCGCCGTGTTGCTCACCGAACCAGTTTATAAAGGCCTTAATCTTCCGCGCCTTGACATTGTAGTAGCCGCAGGGGTGAATCAGCGCGGCTAGTTCTGCTTCGGGTAAAAGGCGCAGCGTTCGGGGGGAGAGTTTGCCGGCGGCCTTAAGATTGGTGATAGCTTTATCTACGTTCGTCCAGGCGGTGGACTGCGTGAGAATGGCGCCCACGATTACCTCGAAAGGCTCTTCCGCCGGCCACCAGTGCTGCGGGCCGAAGCGCTTAAAGAGTTTTTGATAGATGTCCGGGAGTACTTTATTCAGTGCTTCGTCCATAACGGCGCCCTGGCGTTTTCCACAGAGTCCAGCCCCGGGATATAGGGCTTGATGTCCAGTACCGGTGAGCCATCGAGAGCGTCCAGCCCATCCACGGTCAGCACGTTGCCTTCGCGCTTTAACAGCCTGACGGTAGACTTGCCGATGGGATTGGGGCGGTCAGGAGAGCGGCTGGCGAAGACGCCTACCTGGTGGGGATGGGCGTGGTGGCGGGGGTAGACCTTCATGGGCGCCGGCCGGTGTGATTTATGTATCCAGTAGATGACGATGATATGAGAAAACTCATCGAGGTTATCCAGGCCTTCGGCAAGGCTGCTATCGATTTCGATAGTGGCGGTGGCCAGCGCGGTATGGCCTTTTTCCCGCTCCTTTATTTCGCTGTGGACGGTGCCGATAGGTTTAAGGTTTATTTCCGGTAGTTCACTGACCATATACCAGCGCATTTCAGGCTAACGGTGTGAGCGTGAGCAGCTTGCGGGCGATTTCCGGATACCTGGCGATAAATACCAGCTGGTCTTCCACCAGAGGCCGCTGCGATTCTACGTTAGCGTAACGCGCTAGCTCCAGGATTTCATCGGCCTTTTCACGATTGGGGAACTCGATGGGCACTTTCAGTTTGCTCATGACATGGCTGAAACCGGAAATGCCGCTGTACTCGCCGGTAATAATTTGCCGCCCCGTCTCGACGAACTCCGGGTCTCCCCGGCCCAGTTCTTCGTAGCCGTAGAGCTCGTAGTTGCCCGGGTCTTTCAGGACGCCGTCGGCATGGATGCCAGAGGCATGGGAGAAGGCGTTGGAGCCCACGCCGGGCTGGTTAATCGGTATCGGCACGTCGAAGGCATAACTGGCGAACTTGGCAATCTTCGAAGCGCATTTCAGCTTTATATCACTGGCAAACTTATATTTTTCGTTAAATCCCTTGGACTTGCATATGGCCAGAATCACCGCAATCAGGTCGGCGTTACCGGCCCTTTCCCCGATGCCGTTAATGGTCGTGTTGATGTAGGCGTCCTGTCCGCCATCGATTACCCCCATCGCCCCGGCAATAGAGTTGGCGACCGCCATGCCCAGGTCGTTATGACAGTGAAGCTCGATGGGAAGACATACCGCCTCCGCCAGCTTGCGGGCGTTATTATAGATGGTGAAAGGATTGTCATAGCCCAGGGTATCACAGTAGCGCATCCTGATAGCGCCATGCTCTTTGGCGGCCAGCCCGAACTCGATAAGGTAGCTGATGTCCGTCCTTGAAGCGTCTTCCGCGTTGGCGGCCACGGATTCCGCGCCGCAGGCCAGGGCAGCGTCGACCGCCTCTGTCATTTCCTTGATTATGTCGTGCCGTTTCTTCCGCCCCTGGAACTTGCCGGTTATCATCTGGTCCGAGGTAGAAATCGACAGGGCGAGGTGCTTGATATTGGGCACGTAGCGGTAGGTCGTTTCGACGTCTTCGGTGATAGCCCTTATCCAGCCGCCCAGGCGGATGGGCTTTAAAACGCCCATGTCCGCCAGATCCAGGTTGGCCAGCAGGTAGTTGGTCTCATGCCTGGTGGTGGGGAAGCCGAACTCGGACTGGAAGACCCCCATCTCGTTCAGGTAGATGTTAATCATAGTCTTTTCCAGCTTGGAAAGGCCGAGCTTGGCCGTTTGGACGCCGTCCCGGTTGGTGACATCAACTAAGTATATCTTGGGCATGTCTGCATCCTCCCCGCACAGGCACTGCGTACGAGTGTTTACATTTGTATATTAACATATGCACTTTTAAGGGGCAAACCAACTGGGCGCTCTGTTTGACACTCGTGGGGGCGGGTGTTAGATTAAGAATTAGATAAGTCTCATATTAATGCTATGAATATCGGGGTAGGCAAGGTCAGCCTGCGCATTCCGGAGAACATGGAACTCAAGGGAAAGCGGCAGGTGTTAAAATCCATTACCAGCCGGATACGCCATAAGTTCGAGGTAGCGGTGGCGGAGGTCGATGATAATGACGCCTGGCAGCGGGCCACGATAGGTTTTTGCTGCATCAGCAACAACAAGCGTTTCAGCAACCAGGTACTTTCCAAGGTGGTCGCTTTTATCGAGGACAGCCATTTCGATATTGAGATACTCGACTACGAAATCGAGATTATCGACGTCTAGGGTCGGCATTTATGGAAATCCAGGCTTTTCTCAATCACGTCAGGTCGGAACCCGGCTACGATAACCAGATTGCCCACATCGAGCACCTGCCGCCCCGGCGCGCGAGCTACGGCGAGCTGGATGAACCGTTAGAGCCGACGCTGCGGGACTGTCTCAAAGCGCACGGGTTGTGGCCGCTTTATGCGCACCAGGCCGCGGCGGTAAATTACGTGCGCGCCGGTAAAAATGTCATCGTCGCCACATTCAGCGCCAGCGGCAAGAGCCTGGTCTACAACATCGCCGTCATGCAGGCGCTATTAAGTGAACCGGGCACGCGTGCCCTTTACCTTTTCCCCACCAAGGCCCTCGCCCAGGACCAGCTCCGCAAGCTGCACGAACTTTTTTCACCCGGCCTCGTGCCGGCGGACTACATGGCTACGTTCGACGGCGATACCCCGCGCGCCGAGCGGGGCGATATCCGGAAGCAGGGGCGTATCATCCTGACCAACCCGGATATGCTGCACGTCGGCATCATGCCCAATCACCAGTCCTGGGCGAGCCTGCTGCGCCGCCTCAAATATGTGGTGGTAGACGAAGCCCACGTCTATCGAGGCGTTTTCGGCTCTCACGTCGCGTGCGTTTTACGCCGCCTGCGCCGTCTCTGCCAGCTTTATGGCTCGGACCCGCGCTTTATCCTCTGTACCGCGACGGTCGCCAATCCCGGCGAGCACGCCGAAAGTTTGACTGGACTGCCTTGCGAGGTCGTCGCTAATGACGGCTCGCCGCGCGGCTGGAAGGATTTCGTTTTCTGGAACCCGCCCTTACTGGACGAGAAAAAGACCGCCCGGCGCAGCGCTCACCGGGAAGCTACCGGTCTCTTTACCGAGCTCGTCAGCCAGGGGACGCGCACGCTGACGTTCACCCGCACGCGCCGCCTCACCGAGCTTATTTATATCTATGCCAAGCAGCAGCTTCAGGAAGAAAGCTACAAGCTATCGCAGCTGATTATGCCTTACCGCGCCGGCTACCTGCCGGAAGACCGCCGCCGCATCGAGCGCGAGCTGTTCGGGGGGAAACTGCTGGGAGTAGTGGCCACTAACGCTCTGGAACTGGGCATCGATAGCGGCGGACTGGAAGCGACGATTCTCGACGGCTACCCGGGGAGCATCGCCAGCACCTGGCAGCAGGCCGGCCGGAGCGGGCGGAGCCAGGGCGAATCTTTGAGCTTCCTGGTGGCCTGGGACAACCCGCTCGACCAGTATTTCATGCGTCACCCCGATTTCTTTTTCCAGAAGGGCTTCGAAAATGTGCTGGTCAACCCGGACAATCAATACATTTTAAGGGCGCATTTGCTCTGCGCCGCTTGGGAGCGCCCGCTGGACAACACCGATGCCGGAGTCTTCAGCGGCGACTATGTTAAAGAGCGTGATTTCTTAGAGGCCGAAGGCCGCTTAAGGCAGCGGCGCGGCAGGTGGTATATCGCGCCGACCATCGCCTACCCGGCGCAGTCGGTCAATATCCGCTCAAGTTCGGGCGAGACCTACGCCGTCGTCGATGTGTCCACCGGCTCGCTGATGGAAACGGTGGAGGGGAGCGTCGCTTTTTTCCAGGTGCACCCGGGCGCTATCTATTTGCACCAGGGCGAGTCTTACCTGATAACGAAGCTGGACCTGACCAATCACGTCGCTTACGCCGAGCCGACCCGCGCTAACTACTATACCGAGACCAAGGAAATTCACGACCTGAAAATTTTAAACGTACGGGCGCAAAAGACAGTAGACGCGGTGGATGTTTTCGCGGGGGACGTGGAGGTGACCGTGGACGTGGTGGGCTTTAAAAAGTACCGCCAGTTCTCGGAGGAAGTCATCGGGGAAGAGCCGCTCGACCTGCCGCCCATCACTTTCCCCACCGTGGCGCTGTGGTTCGGGGTGCCTCCCAACGCTATTTCCCGTATCGCGGAAAAGGGTCTCGACTTCGCGGGGGGACTCCATGCCGCGGAGCACGCGGCCATCGGGATTTTGCCCCTGTTCGCTTTATGCGACCGGAATGATATAGGGGGCGTTTCCACGCCGTTGCACCCAGATACGGGCAGAGCGCAGATATTTATTTACGATGCCTATCCGGGCGGCATCGGCATCGCGGAAAAGGGATACGAGATGATTGAGGAGCTGTGGCAGGCCACGCGCAGCGTCATTGCCGAGTGCCCCTGCGAGGACGGCTGCCCGAGCTGCGTGCAGAGCCCCAAGTGTGGTAACAACAATAAACCCCTCGATAAAGCGGCGGCGCGGGTGATACTGGAGGAGTTACAGAGCGGGTAGGGATAAATATATTAACACATTGACCCACTACAACTTAAGACTTATAATGTGGGCACATTAAGCGTATGATTTAATTATATATGAAATTCAGTGAATTAGTCAGACTCCTAGAGAGCAACGGCTTTGTGATTATTCGCGAAAAAGGTTCTATACGTTATTACGGTAAAACAGGTATAGACAAGTTGATACGAATTGATTATCATAGTTCTAGGGAGATTCCCACTGGGACTTGTAATGCTATTTTAAAGGCGGCTGGACTGAAGAAGGGAAGGAGGAAATAGTATAATAGACTTGAAATACTCTTTAATAATAGAAGCAACGGAAGACCCATCATTTTTTACCTTCTATTCACCGGACATCGAAGGTTTCACAGGTGTTGGAAACTCCATCGAAGACTGCCTTTATAAAGCAAAATGGGGCATGGAGGAGCATATCGCCCTTTTAAAAGAGCGTGGCTTGCCTTTCCCAAAAACCAACCCTAATCCGGATATTGTTATCAAAAATGCCAAATTGTTTGGTGCGCACACACTGTCTATCTCAAAAGCCAACCCCAATCCCGATATTATGATTAAAAACGCCGAATTGCTTGGGGAGCATGAGGCCATCATAGCTTACATGCATGCACTAACAAAATCGTTGGAGGGAGTAGCGGAGAAGACGGTAAATGTGAAAGAGCGATTGTGGAGCTATCGCTGCAACCTTCACGACTTAAAAGACGCCATCTGGTACCACATTGAGATTGATGAACGTATTTTCAAATCGCTCCTTGGCGATACCTACCCCGAAAACCCTGTGGAAGAACACCGAGAAATCAAGCAACTAGTCAACGACATGATAATGTTAGCTGACAACGCCGCCATCGAAAATTTAGAGCAGGCACAATTGAATGAATATTACGCCAAACTTAGAACGGCCTTTGACCGAATACGTAAACTAATTGAAATGCACATTGCTAAGGAAAACTCGATACTTGAACGGATACAAAAGTCCCCAGAACACCAGCAGGTCTAAAAGTAATATTCACGAACAATATCTGTCACGTCTCCAGGTCTAACTGGTCTTAGAAAGAGTCATTTGTTCTCAATTCAACTGGTATATCATATTATTCATCTTTAGAATAATTTTTTACATGATTTTTAAAATATTGCTTTATTCTATTAAACTCGCGGTAAAATGGCAAAAAGTAGTAGCAATACAAAATTCTTCTCCTCAAAGGAGTAGCTTGCGAAGAGTCCCGATAAATAGGGATCTTTCTTTTTCTTCCCCCTCCTTTCATAAAGGAGGGGGATAAAGGGGGTGGATTTTGTCACCCCTCTTGTGCTTTACTTGCGTGATGGGCGTATAATATAAATGTGTAATATCCCGTCGGAGAGCGGCCATGAGCACGATGAGCAAGGAAATGAAGGAGCTGATGGGAGAGCACGAGGCTATCATGGCCTACATGCAAACGCTGACCAGGTCGGCGGAAAATCTGATTATACAGCCGGCTTATGCGAAGAACCGGCTCTGGAACTACCGCCAGCGGTTATATGATTTTAAAGACGCTATCTGGTTCCATCTCGATGTCGACGAGCGCATATTTAAATCGCTCTTCGGCGATACCTTCCTCGAAGACCCCACCGCAGAGCACCAGGAAATACAGCGGCTGGTCAACGACATCATAGCTATGGCCGATAACACCAACATAGAAGGGCTCGGGCAGGAAGAGCTGGACCAGTTCTGTGATCAACTCGGCACGGCTTTTAAAAAAGTTTGTAAGCTCATCGGGCTGCACATCGCCAGAGAAAACGCCATCATGGAAAGGGTACAAAAGGCCCTGAACCATCAATAATCCCGGAGGGAACCAGTCCGATTAACATTTTCCAGAAAGTACTCCAGCGCACCCACGATACGTGGTTCGGCCGTGCCATGGGTCTGTTCGACCGCGGCGCTATCGGGAAAGAGGTCTGGGACCAGCTCGAGGAACTGCTCATCTCGGCGGACGTGGGAGTGCCCACCGCCGCCAAGCTCATCGATAAGGTAAAACACAGAGCGGACGAAGAGAAGCTCGATGGCGCCCGCGTGCGTGCTATTTTACAGGAAGAAATGGTAAAAATCCTGGATGTCCCTCCTAGAACGGTGAATGTTAATGTCACCCCGCCTGAAGTGTACCTGGTGGTGGGCGTCAACGGCAGCGGCAAAACGACCTCCATCGCCAAGCTTGCTTATAAGATGAAAAAGGAAGGTCACAGCGTCCTGCTGGCGGCGGCGGATACCTTCCGCGCGGCGGCCATCGACCAGCTTAAGAAGCAGGGGGAAAGGGTGGGGGTGGATATCGTCGCGCACCAGCCCGGCGCTGACCCCGGCGCCGTCGTCTATGATGCTTACCAGGCGGCTAAAGCCCGGCATGTCGATAACCTGATTATCGATACCGCCGGCCGGCTCCACACCAAGTTCAATCTCATGGAAGAGCTCAAGAAAATCAGGCGCGTGGCCGCCAAACTCGATAGCGCCGCCCCCCACGAGGTCATTCTCGTGCTTGACGCCACCACCGGGCAGAACGGGCTTTCGCAGGCCAGGTATTTTACCGAGGCGGTCGGCGTCACCGGTATTTTACTGGCCAAGCTCGACGGCACGGCCAAGGGCGGTATCGTCCTGGCCATCTGTGACGAGCTGAAACTCCCTATCCAGCTCATCGGAATCGGCGAGGGTTTGGATGACCTGGTGCCGTTTGACGCCGCGGCGTTTGTCGAAGCTCTGTGCTCCTGATATACTGGAAATAGAATGATTTATATCAATATCAATCCCATTGCCTTTACCATCGGTTCTGTGAGCGTCGGTTGGTACGGCATTATGGTGGCCCTGGCGGTTATTACTATCGTGGGGTGGGCACTCTATTGGGCCAGGAGAGACCCCCTTCTTTCCTCTGATAAGATATTGAATGTCGCCCTGGTCGGCATACCTTCCGGCATTATTTTTTCCCGCCTGCTCCATGTCATCGACCAGTGGAGCTACTATTCACAGCACCCGGGGCAGATAATCGGCGGGTCGGGGCTAAGCATCTGGGGCGCCGTACTGGGGGCTGCATTGGGCATCTGGGTTTACAGCCGAATCACGAAAACCTCCTTCGCCCACATTGCGGACATGCTGGCGCCCGGCATTATCCTGGCGCAGGCTGTAGGGCGGGTAGGCTGCACTATCCTCGGGGACGACACAGGACTGCCTACCACGCTGCCGTGGGGGGTCATCTATACCAGTCCCAACAGCCCGACGAACCAGGCGGTCGGTCTGACCCCCACGCATCCGGTAGTCACCTACGAGATATTTTTTAACCTCATTATCTTCGTAGTATTACTGTTGCTGCGGAAGAAACTCCGGCCGGAAGGGTCCCTCTTTGCCGTATACCTGGCTTTTTATTCCGCATGGAGGATTGGCAGCGACTACCTGCGTGAAGGCAAACCCTTCCTTTTCGGTTTGCATGAAGCGCAATTTATCGGCGTGGTGGTGATAATCATTTGCGCCGTCTTCATGGCCTGGCGTACGCGGTGGGTGAAAAAGGGGGAAGAGCCAGCCAGTGCGGAGCCGATAGAACCCGCGGCCTAGTCTTGGTGCCGGTTGATAATCGCGGTTTTCCAGGTATTGTCCGTTCTCACGCCGCCGATAGCGCAGACCCGGATATCATCGCCCTTATATGATACGGCAGATAGACCGTAGATAAAGTCCGCCAGTTCCTGCGGCGTCCTCGCTTCGCATTTGATTTTCGCCGGGCCTTTTTCAATATCGTAAGCGGCGGGATTTTCTATATCGCCGCGGTAAGTCGAGACACCAAAAAATGTGCCTAACTCCGGCTTTACCTGCCAGGCGGCTGTTCCCCTGTCTGTGGCGATGCTTATTAGATATACAGGATTTTTCCCCGCCGGGTTGGTGATAACGCCGGCAGGCCTCGGAGTGTGAAGGCTGTCCGGCTCGAAGTTAGCGCCGTCCATAATCTTTTTCAAATAGCTTTTATTCGGCGCCGAGCCGGTATGATAAAGCAGTTTATACATCTCGAAGATAGCTTCGGTCTGGATACCGTTAGTTACTACGAGTAACCCGATGTTGTTATCGTACTTTACGGCCGTATAGTGCCGCAGCCAGTCGTAAGGAACATTGCCCAGCGGCCCCATGATAATGCTGTTTTCCTTTGGCGTGGCCTTTCTTTCCCGGCTCTGCGGCGAGCGACCGGTGACCAGGTAAGCGAAAGCCGAGTGTCCCTCAACCGTGACACCCACGAATACCTGTCTGCCCGGGTAAGGCCCATTAGGATTTTTCATAGCTTTCTCCTGCTAGCCGCTCTTTTTAAAGTCTAAAATATTCAGCCTTAGTTGTTCTTTACCGTTCCAGCGGTCTATCTCCAGGTTATAGACGATGTCCAGTCGCGGCGCTATCTCCGTGAGATGGTCCCTCAAGCGGAAAGCCACGCAGTCCCAGACCGTGCCGCCCTGTTTCAACTTCATCCTCAAGTGCTCGCCGCTATTGCCCATGGTGCGCCTTTCCGCCAGCTCCACCCCCCGGCTTAAAAATACGGGAACCGGATTGCCGCGGCCGAAGGGCGCCAGCAACTGCGTCGTTTGATAGGTGTCCCCCCCGAGGTCACGTAAAGCGACCATGGCATCGATGTCGATATGGGGGCGCAGTTCGACTCCCTTGAGCTGCTCGGCCACCAGCGCGGAAAGCTCCTCCTCCAGCCGGGGGAGGTCTTTCATCGGCATGGTGAAGCCCGCCGCCTGGGCGTGCCCGCCGTAACGTGAAAAGTAATGACTGAACCTATTAAGGGCGGCGATGATATCGAACTCGGGGATGCTGCGGCAGCTGGCGTGGCAGATGGTATCCGCCGTGTGGATGACGATGGCGGGGTGGTAGAACTCCTCGGTCAAACGGCTGGCCACCAGCCCGGCGATGCCCATGGGGTACTCCCTATCGGCGGTTATCAGGAGGGGCGGCAGTCCCCGGGCGATGACCTGCTCCCTGGCCCGGAGCAGGGTGGTGCTGGTCAACCGCTGGCGCTCCTCGTTTTTATCAGCGAGCCAGACCGCCAGCTCCTGTGCCTCCTGCGGCGCTTCGGTAACGAGCAGCTTATAGCCGGTCAGTCCGTCGGCGAGTCTGCCGGCGGCGTTTAAACACGGGGCGATGACCCAGCCGATGCTATCGGCATCGAGGCAGCCGGGCTCCAGACGCGTCTGGTCTATCAGCGCGCCGATGCCGGGCCGGGGGTTGGTGTTCATGCATTTCAATCCTTCGGTGATGAGATAGCGGTTTTCACCGAGCGGCGGCGACATATCAGCGATGGTGCCGATGGCCACCAGGTCTAAAATGCTATTTACCTGCTCCTCTTTACCGATGCCCCGGAAGAGCGCCTGGAGCAGCTTATAAGCCACGCCCACCCCCGCCAGGTGAGCGAACGGGTATTGCGAGCTTTTCAGCTTGGGGTCGACAATGGCTAAAGCCTCCGGGATTTCTTCGAGGGGGCTATGGTGGTCGGTGATGATAATGTCCAGTCCGAGTTTTTTGGCCTGTTTTACCTCCGCGGCATCGGTAACGCCGCAGTCCACGGTGATGACCAGTCCCACGCCCTCTTCGCGGAGCTTTTTCAGGACGGAGTTCGTCAGCCCGTGCCCTTCAGTCTGGCGGTGGGGTATGTAGGGGACGGTCCTGCCATCGAGCATCGAGAGGCCCCGGGTAAGCGCGGCGGTGGACGTGATGCCGTCGGCATCGAAGTCGCCATAAATACAGATGGTCTCGCCGGAAAGCAGGGCGCGGTTGATTCTGATGATGGCCTTCTCCATATCGGGGAGGAGAAGGGGGTCGCCCAGGAGGCTTTTATCGCTGGCCAGGAAAGGGCGGAAGTCCTCGGGACGGGAGACACCGCGATTGTGAAGGAGCTGAACCAGCAGGGGGGAAAGGCCTGTTGCCATATCCTCCGGGAGGACTTTAACGGGAGGCAGCAGGTTCCAGCGATTGTGGCTCAAGCTCTGGCCTCAATATATCTCCGTAAAATAAGCACCGAGTTATGCCCGCCGAAGCCGAAGGAGTTGGTAAGCGCGGTATTGACTTTAACCGTACGGGCGACATTGGGCACGTAATCCAGGTCGCATTCGGGGTCTGGGGTCTCGTAGTTTATCGTCGGCGGGATGATTCCCTTTAAAATGGTCATAATGCATATAGCCGGTTCGACTGCGCCGGCGCAGCCGATCATATGGCCAAGCATGGATTTGGTCGAGCTTATCGGCACCTTGTAAGCGTACTCGCCGAAGACGGTCTTGATGGCCTTGGTCTCCATGGCGTCATTAAGCTGGGTAGATGTACCGTGCGCGTTGATGTAGTCTATTTCCTCCGGTTTAACGCCGGCCTTTTTCAGGGCGTGCTGCATCGCTTTGGCCGCGCCGGCGCCGTCTTCCAGCGGCTGGGTCACATGAAACGCGTCGGAGGTAGCCCCGTAGCCGATGATTTCCGCCAGGATATTTGCGCCCCGGCCCAGGGCATGTTCCAGGCTTTCCATGACGAGCACAACAGCTCCTTCGCTGATAATAAAGCCGTCACGGTTTTTATCGAAAGGACGGGAGGCTTTCTGCGGGGGATCGTTCTTGGTGGAAAGGGCTTTTAACGCATTAAATGCCGTGATACCCAGCGGGTTGACAAGTGATTCGGCGCCGCCAGCCAGCATGACAGTCGTATTACCAGACTTGATTAATTCGTAAGCTACGCCGATAGCGTCCGAACCGCTGGAGCAGGCCGATGTCGTGCAGAAATTCGGCCCTCTGACTCCCAGGGCGATAGATATCTGGGCAGCGGCGATATCCGCAATCATCATCGGCGCCAGGAAAGGGCTGACCCTGGCCGGCCCCTTTTCTATCAGTACTTTCGCCTGCTCGAACATAGTGCCCAGACCGCCGATGCCGCTACCTACGAAGACACCGATATCGTCCTGGTTGGTGCTATCGATTTTCAAGTTGGCGTCCTTGACCGCCTCGTAGCCGGCGGCCACTGCCAGTTGGGCGAAGCGGTCCATGCGGCGGACATCTTTGCGGTTGATATACTTTTCGGGGTCGAAACCTTTGACCTCGCCCGCGATTTTGGTCGCGTGCGGGGTGGCGTCGAATAGCGTGATATAATCGATGCCGGACTTGCCGGCGATGAGATTCTCCCACGTGGATACCATGTCCATGCCGAGTGGCGTGAAAGCGCCGATGCCCGTGACGACGACTCTGTGGTTCTGGCAGATATTGTTAATTGTAATACTCCTTATTCTCTTTTAAAGCGGGGAAGGACATGTTGATGAAGAACGCTAGTTATTATTTATCATATTTAAGGGTTAATTTCAAGTCAGGGCTTGCTTTTTGACCCTGCGGAAAGGCTGACGGTATAATCTTTAGGTAATCGTTCGGGGATTAATTTTTTGATAAAAAAACGCGCTGAAAAGACGACCGTGGCGTTAGACAGCCTGGGCTGCAAGCTCAACCAGGCGGAGATACAGTTACTGGCCGGGCAACTGGCCGCCGCTGGCTACCGGATTGTCTCCTGCGTGGAACAAGCCGATATTTACATTTTAAATACCTGCACGGTAACGCATGTCGCCGATAGAAAATCGCGCCATCTTTTGAACCTGGCACGGCGGCGCAATCCGGCGGTAAGGCTGGTGGCCATCGGCTGTTACGCCGAACGCGAGCCGCGGGCCCTGGACCGCATTGAAGGGGTGGAGCTTGTTCTGGGGAACGAACGGAAATGGCATCTACTGGAGTTGCTCGAAGATGCGAAAAAATCTGCCCCCGCTAGCATGGACGAGTTGGATATCGGCCTCCCGCGCACCCGCGCTTTCGTCAAAGTGCAGGACGGCTGCCACGATTTCTGTGCTTACTGCATCGTCCCGCTGGTGCGGAGCCGCGAGATGAGCGTGCCGGCAGAGCAGGTGCTGGCGCAAATCAAGGAGCGAGCGGCCGCCGGTTTTAAAGAGGTGGTTTTAACGGGCACGGAAATCGGCGCTTATCACTGCGATGGCCTTACCCTACAGGGTCTTGTGGAAAGTATTTTAAAGGGAACAGATATCGTCAGGCTGCGCTTGTCCTCCCTCCAGCCCCACCATATCAAGCCGGAGCTTTTAGCGCTCTGGAAAGACCCCCGGCTGTGCCCTCATTTTCATCTGTCTCTCCAGAGCGGCTGCGATGCCGTGCTGAAGCGCATGAAGCGGCGCTATACTGTATCAGATTATAAGAGGGCGGTAAAGCTCATCCGCGAGTCGGTACCGGACGTTGCTATCACCAC
>JBEKDL010000019.1:0-26201 GCA_050014355.1 Dehalococcoidales bacterium
CGGTATCTTGCTTTCATTGGGCTCCATCCTTTCCGGGATTGTTTCCTGGTGTAATTATATAATCCCGGAAGGCTGGAAGGTAAGCCTAAAGCCTGTTTTCAGAGAGGTTTTTCGACAGGCTCGTATATTAAACGCACTTCATTTTCCTTGAAGTCATTTTCAATTGTTGTTAAAATTAAAAATTGAAAATGGTGGGTAAAACCGAATCTTGCTCAGAGTAAAACCGTATTGGAGGTTTTTAAATGGACAACGAGTAAAATAAGACTGGGGTCTGTGGTTCAAATGAATTTTGAAATATCCATGCCTTTTTCCCGAGCAACTTTCCTCAAAATAAAAGCGAATCGCGTCCGTTTCGCTTCTTCATTACGTTCCCGGGCGACAGTATTAAGTTTGATCTCCTCGGTGACTTTATCTCCCATGTAAGCGGAGAAACCTCTGGCCATGATCATCTCCGCGGCCCTTTTCTTGCTTGTACGTTCTATCGCAGCGACAAAATCGATGCCTTCACACAAGTTTTTCGGGAAATAATAGTGCTTAAAGTAAAATTCTTTGTAATTTTTTAAGGTTATATTCGGCTTAGATAGGCCAAATAAGGCCATAATTGAACGTGTAAGCCTATATACCTTCGATGCATGTTTTAATTTATGCATAATTATATCTAAAATCACTCCCAATTTTGCCATTTATGTAACATTTTAACTTCGACATATTGGCCGATTCATATTAATGAACCTCTCATTAATTACATTGTTCATGAAGTATTTTGGAATTATCCGCCAAGCGAGGGCTCAATCTCTTCAAACCAAAGCCCGGCGAAGACTGTCCAACGCTGGACGAGATTAAACTGTGTCTCTATTTGGACAAAAATAAAAGCCGGATCTCTGTAACCTGTTACCCTGTCGTCACCAAAACCCTCCCGTATTTCACGGTCTAATATATGCTTACTATAGAGTTTGTTTTTTCGAAGGTATTTCATTTCAGGGGTTAGCCCCTGTTCCCAGCAGTCGCGGAAATGACGCAGGTTTTCTGGAGTAAACAATTCTTGAATTCTGGGCTCAACTATTTTTTCCAATATTCCTGTAATTCCTAATTCAAGCAGTAAATCCCGGTTGAGCCTGGTATATATGGGATTGCTTCCTTTTGTATATGCTGACAGGTATCCTCTATCCTGGAGTTCTTTTATGCGGTTTTTTTTGTTCTTTGATCGCAGCACCCCCCATAGAAACGGATCGGCGTTGAGAAAATACTTAGTCAATTTTCGGATCTGTTCACTGGTCAGCATATCAACCTCCAAGAATGAAAAAACGGACTTAATATTTATTTATAACACATTATAGTCTATATTGCAAAATAAATTATCATAAACTATAATTATTCTATCGTTTCAATTAAAAGTGGAGATATATCAATTTATGTGGGTCACGGCTGGAAAAGTTCCTTCCCAACCTTACCGGTAGTTAGAATAGCCAGCCATCTAGAAAATACCCTTCTTGAGAGATAGAAAAGATATCAAAGGAGACGGAGATGTTAAAAGAACAGCCAAAATCTAAGCCATATTTTCCCGCCCTTTTGACGTTGGAGCCAACTCCTCATCTTTTCCAGGGTCCACCGCATACCGGTATCCCGCAGCGACACCGGCCCCGCCGGTTGGATACACTAAAAATACTGCGCCTCGCCGGGGAGATTCTCAGGCCGGGCATGACCGAGGCCCAGATCGAACAAGCAACCTTGGCCTACAATGAGCGACTTATCGGTGACTGCTTAGAAAAGCTGGCGGAGACCAAGGGCATCGTTATTGCTAAATCGCTGCGCCGGGAGGACTTTCCCCATATTCGTACTTCGGAAGCGGTGGAATACTTCTTCGATGTGAAAACGGGGTTAAAAGAAAGTACCGTTCAATCTAACCGGAAGCGCCTGAAGCCTTTCGCGGCCGAGTTCCCGGAGCTCCCCCTCGACGGGGAAATCATCCGAAAACAGTATCTGGCCCGGTTTAAGGACCACGCCCCCAGATACCAGCGCAATATTTACGACGTCCTCGATGACTTTTACGGAACGATTAAGAGCCACTTCCACCTTCCGTTGAATCCCATGGATGAGATCAAGCGTCCCCAGGCCAGCGGGACGGGCAACACCGAGCCCCACCCGCTCAACGAGAAGTGGCTGCCCGGGTTATTCGCCGCGGCCCAAACCGACACGGAAATGGCGGCTCTGCATACTGAGCTGGGGGCCGGCTGGCGACCCTGTGCCTACTTTCGGATAGAAGCCGTCGACGTCCGGGAGGCGCTCTACCGGGAAGGTTCGATTATCCTGTGTCACGACAAAGAAAGAACGGAATTAGCGCCAATTTTGCCGGAGACACTCCAGCTGCTGTCTCAGCTGACCTCTCCGAATCTTCGCGATCATGATTTAATCATCCGCAGCCGCCGTGTGTGTGAGGGCGTGCGCCAGCCCATGGGCATGAAGGCCCATACGAACATGATATACGGCCTTTACGAGCGGGCGAATATCCCGGTCAACTTTGTGCCTTATGACCTGAGAGACACATTCGGCACGGTAGTTTTAAAGTACTCCCGCGACTGGTTCCTGACCGAGCGGTTGATGCACCATGTTCTTCCCGGAGAAGGCAAAAGGTATGCCCAATATCCGATGGAACAGCTTTGCCAAGACCTGCAGGAGTTTTCGCCCCTCCGCCGTCTCCAGCCTGTACCCCCCTTCCAGGCCAGGAAGGGGGGACAAAAATTGAAGCTAAATGGGGAAGGGGGGACTCGAACCCCCACGCATTGCTGCACTGGATCCTAAGTCCAGCCCGTCTGCCAGTTCCGGCACTCCCCCGTGAATTTAACTGACCTGGTTCAAAGCTGAAGTTACTCTCCCGTACTATAGCATTTCTTAAAGCTGCTCACAAGTTCGCACAGTCGTTATTGACAGGTCAATAAATAGATGCTATTATACCTAGATATTCTATGTAATAAATGACTCTAGGTATATGCGCTCGCCAGGGCAGCGGTCGCGGAGATAAAGAAACTTAAGGAGGAATTGGTTCACCATGAAGTTTTTAAGTCTGGCAATCTGTTCCCTGGGTGTCTGGGTGCTGGTTAGCGCTTTCGTTACTGGTAAATGGGTCGGCATCGTTTTCGGCGCCATCACCGCTGTCCTGGCTCTTATCGGCGCCTTTGGGAAATCTTCATAAACACAATATACAGGTAGACAATAATAGACGGCTGCCCTAGCCTATTTTTAAATCTGATTTAAAGCTGAAAAATACTCTCCCGTACTATAACAATTATGTTACATTTTATAAAGTCCGCGCAAACAGCGCTTGCATACTCTTGCAAAGGCTGTGAATCTCTGATAGTATGGTCATACATAGAATATCTAAGTAGTTTTAAGATGAGGTGACTTGCGTGGAACCGAGACATGATTTACTTAAAAGTAGTTCGGATTCGCTATTGCTTTCTTTGCTGGAGCGGCAGCCTTTATACGGCTATAAAATAGTCAAAGAGCTCGAAGAAAAAAGCCAGGGGTATTTTAAGCTTAAAGAGGGCACGCTCTATCCTGCTCTCCACCGGCTGGAAAAATCAGGCTTGATTACGGGAAAATGGCAGATGCTGCCCAACGGAAGGCAGCGACGCTACTACTTTATTACCGAGAAGGGACTGGCCAAGCTGACCACGGAAAAAACACAGTGGCAGGATTTCCTGCAGGCAGTAAGACTGATTCTCGAGCCTTATCCTTCGGGTCGTTAAGAGGTGCAGGCGATGACATCCGAGCTCATCCAATACCTGGAAAATATCAAGTATAGGTCAAGACTCAATCGCCCCGATGACACAGGGGTCATGAGTGAGCTCAAAGCGCATATCGAAGATAAGCTCCAGGAACTCACATCATCCGGCCTTACCGAAGCGGAAGCGACGAAGGTCTGCCTGGGGCAAATGGGCACAACCCAGCTCGTCGCCCGCCGGATATACGAGGCTTATAGCCAGGGTAGCTGGCCGCAGGTGTTGCTGGCCGCAATGCCCCATTTACTTTTCGGTCTTCTTTTCATTCTCAACTGGTGGCATTATCCCGGCTGGCTATCCATCGTCCTCATCCTCACCCTTGCTACGACCGTCTACGGATGGTGGCACGGTAAACCTTCCTGGGTCTTCTCCTGGCTGGGCTATACCTTATTACCGGTATTGATACTCGGCCTGTTAATGCTTTATCTTCCCCGCGTATGGTCGATGTTGACGTTATTCATCTATCTCCCCCTGGCCATGTGGTGGCTCTTCCGGCTTATAATTCAAACCACCAGGAGGGATTGGCTTTTCAGTTCTCTGATGTTGTTGCCGCTGCCGATTATCATCGGGTGGTATCTGGCGGTGTCCCCTGAAGGAAAATTCAACGGGACCAGTCTGCAGCGTTTAGACTATTTTGCGCCATGGATAGGGCTAAGCTTCATCGCCCTGGCGCTGACCATTGCGGCGTTTTTGCGCATACGCCAGCGCTCGCTGCGCGTTGGCCTGCTAGCGGTGTCCGGCCTGCTGACGCTCACCCTGGTAGCCTATTACACGGTCGGCCGACTTAACACGTTCACTTTCCTGGGGCTGGTGCTGGTGATGTGGGGGGTGTTACTGGTCCCTGCTGTGCTGGAACGTTTTCTGGGATATGACCGGCTAACCGGCTTAAAGCGCCGGGGCGCCATAGGAGATAGCGGTGGGGAGGTAGACCGACGAGAAACGTAGCGGTTATCACGGATAGCGTAGCCTGTCTCAACCGGGAGCTGGCCGAAAAATACGAAATAGGGATTATCCCGATTAACTTTTTTGCCGGCGGGAAAATCTACCGCGACTGGGTGGATATAACCCCCTCCGAGGCTTATAAACTGTTCCTCGAAGACCCCGATTCTTTCAACACTTCCTCCGCTTCGCCGGCGGACTGTCTCGAGGTTTTCCGTCAAGCCAGCCAGCGCGCTCCGAATATTCTGTGTATCACGCTATCCACCTCGCTAAGCACCCTCTACAATGCCGCCAACGACGCCAGAGAACTGGCGCAGGATGAGCTGCCCGGGATAAACATCGAGGTTATGGACTCTTACTCCGCCACTCCTTCCGAGGGTATGATAGCTCTGGCCGCTGCCCGCGCTGCCGCCGACGGTAAAAATTTGCCCGAATGCCTGCGGGAGGCGGAAAAAGTCAAGGCCAAGGTCAACGCGCTTGTCCTGCTGGATACCATACGCTATGTGTATCGTTCCGGGCGCGTACCCAAGATAGCTTCGGTAATCGGCTCGGCGCTTAATGTCCGGCCCATCTTGAGTGTCTCGAAGACAGTGCATTTTGCCGGCATGGTCCGCAGCCGGAAGCAGGGCATCGAGCGCATTCTCCAGATGATGAGAGACAGGCTGGACAAGCGCCCGGTGCATGTAGCTGTAACGCACGCCTATGCCCTGGAGGAGGCGGAGAAATTGAAGGAGCGTATCGCCGCAGAGTTCAACTGCATCGAGCTGTGGCTTTCCGAGTTCAGCCCGGTCATGGGTTATGCCTGCGGCACCGGGACTGTCGGCACCGCTTTTTACCCGGAAGACGACAAAAAGCAATAGACATCCAGAGATAATGAAGAAAGTAGTCATTGTCACCGACACTACTGCCTGTGTACCACAGGAATTAGTCACGCGGTTGGGTATTGAAGTGGTACCGGTCCAGCTCATTATTGATGAAAAGACATACCGGGACGCCATCGATATCACACCCGCCGAGTTCTATGCCCTGCTGCGCCAGGCAAGAAAGACACCTACTACCGCCAGCACACCGCCGCAGCCTTATCTTGATGCCTTCTGCCATGCCAGCCACCAAGCATCTGGTATTCTGTGCCTGACCGAGCCGGCGAGATTCAGCGCCATGTACACATCGGCCCGGGTAGCCATGGACTCGGCGCGGGAAACTTGCAAGGGGGTTGATATCGAGGTGATGGAATGTACCTCCGCGGCCGCGGGACTGGGGCTGGTGGTTCTGGCGGCAGCCCGGGCCGCCGCCTTCGAAAAACCGCTGGCGGAGATTAAAGAAATCGCCAGTGAATTGATGCCCCGCGTCAATCTGTTTGCCGCCCTGGATACCTTACAGTACCTGGTTCGAAGCGGGCGTGTGCCGCAGGCCGCCGCGCTGTTCAATTCGATACTTAATATCAAACCCGTGTTCACCCTCAATCATGCCGATGCGCATACCGTGGCCCTGCCCCGGACGATGGAGAGCGCCATGGACCGCATGCTGAAGCTCATGGAAAAAGCGGTGCCCGGGGGACAGAGCCTGCACGTGGCCGTGATGCACGCGGACGCCCTGGAGCACGCGGCAATTTTCAAAGAACGCATTTCCTCACGGTTCGACTGCCGGGAAATTTTCATTACCGAGTTTACCCCGGTCATGGGGGTCCATACCGGTCCGGGGTTAATCGGTACGGCTTTCTATTCCGACAAACCGGAGGCGTGACTCCGGAGATTGTTTCTCGGTTGCTTTTTTATGGTCAAATCAACGGGAGGTGACCCATGGATAACGATGCACTTGCCAGAAAAGTTCAGTACCTCGTCGACCTCGAAGAGATTAAGAAACTCCAGCGTAAATACCAGTACTGTCTTTTCAAGCAGGACTACGATAAAATCGTCGCTTTTTTTTCCCATAAGACCCCCGGCGTCAGGATGGAGGCGTCCGACAGCGGTGTTTTTAAAGGGCTGGAGGGGGTAGAGCGTTTTTTCTCCAGGGTGGTGGGGCTGCAAAAGAGTCGGCCGGGCGGTTTTACGATGCACATGGCCGTCGGCCCGGTCATCGAAATAGCCGGAGACGGTAAAACAGCGCAGAGCGTCTGGTTTTCACCGGGCTGTGCCGGCACCATGTGGGTCTGGGGTGTTTACGTCGTGGACTACGTCAAAGAAGACGGTGAGTGGCGGTTCTGGCATATGGTGTTCAGCCCGTTTTTCCGCACGCCTTATGATAAAGGCTGGATGGAAGTCCCGGCAGCCGGCACGCTTAAGTCCGGCCTCGAGGACGGGCCGCCAACCCGCTGGAACCCGTACGATAAGACGAAAACGGGCAAGGAGTTGTTCCGCCATCTGCCGGAAGCGCCGGAGCCCTATGATAGTATGAAAATTGATTGACGACCTCTTATAAAGCTTGACTTGGCCGTTATGTTGTTGATAATATACGATATCTATCCAGCACTGGAGGTAGCCGATGGCCGAAACCAGGATACCGGAATTCGGCATCAAGCATATGTCCCGCTCCGGACATACGCCGGAGACAGGTATCGTGGTCAAGACCAAGGTCTGGCTGGAAAAAGACGGCAAGCTCTTTATGGGGTGGGGCAGGGCAACCTTGCTGCAGCGCATCGACCAGTTAGGTTCGATTTCGGCGGCAGCCAGGTCCATGAAGCTGGCTTACCGCAACGCCTGGCTCTGGGTGGAGGCAATGAACCGCCTCTCCGGTATACCCCTGGTAGAAAAAGCTACCGGCGGCGCTCACGGGGGCTACGCCCGCCTGACCGACGAGGGACGGCGCATCGTCCGCGAGTACCTGGACCGGCGTGCCCAGGTCCACGAGATGTTAAAAAAGAAAATCTAGTAAATTAACGTTTAAACATTATATCTTTGACAGACCACTGGAAAAATTTTTCTTTTGATGTAACCGTTTCATCCCTCCAACGTATAACACTATAGAGCAATCTATATACAGGAGGGTGAAATGAAACGGTTTGTCTTAGGAATTTTACTGGTTATCCTGCTGGCAGGGACGGCAGCTTGTTCCAGCACGGCTCAAACTGTTCGGACACAAGCCCCGACGACAACTACTACGGCGCTAGCGGGCAAGGCCGTGCCCGCCACGACCTATACACTTGCGCCGCCTCCGGTAGTCATTACACAGGTTCCGGCCCCGACAATCACCATACCATCGTCAGGTCAGCACGAAACATATTCCTCTGACCAGGCTGCTGCCACCGACCGCATGATTATCCGTACCGGTAACATGCAGCTGGTGGTTGACGATGTAAACACCGTGATGACACAAATAACCAGCCTCGCAACGACTTACGGCGGCTTCGTGGTGAACTCTAACGTCCAGGAGAACCAGAACCGTCTTTACGGTAACATCAGCTTTAGAGTGCTCGCCGAGCGCTTTAACGACGCGCTTGCCGCGCTGCGCGCCATGGCTGTGGATGTGAAATCGGAGAGCACCTCCGGCCAGGACGTAACGGAAGAGTATACCGACCTATCGGCCAACCTGCGCAACCTTCAGGCCGCCGAAGAGCAGTTGCTGAAGTTGATGGAGCAGGCGGGCAAGGTGACCGATATTCTGGAAGTGCAGCAGGAGCTGGTCAAAACGCGGGGGGAAATCGAGCAGACCAAGGGCCGCATGCAGTACCTGGAGCAAAGCTCGGCGATGTCTATTATCCAGGTAACCCTGGAGCAGTCCAAGCTCGCGGTTGAGTTTACGGCTTCCGGGCGGAGCGTTAAAGAAGGTGAAAAAATACTGTTCCAGCCCGCGGTTTCCGGCGGTTTCACGCCTTATAGCTACACCTGGGATTTCGGCGACGGCAAGACCAGCACGGAAGATAGTCCGGTCCATGCTTTCCGCAGTGACGGCACCTTCACTGTCTCGCTGAAAGTGACCGACGACCGCGGGAATACGGTCACTCTAAAGAGGGACAAATATATTACGGTTCTTACCGGGTGGCAAGCCGGCAATACCGCGGGCAGCGCCTGGAACGGAATGGTCGGGTTCGGCCATTTCCTGGTCAACCTCATCATCTGGCTGGGTATTTTCAGCCCTGTCTGGATTGTAGTCCTCGTTGTCCTGTATTTCACCGTCTGGCGGCGTAAAAAGTCAAAATAGTACCAGCTAGCTAAAGCGCGAGAGGGGCCGAAAAGGCCCCTCTTTTTATCGATGTGCAAGGTGCCTTTCCCCCTGCCGGGTTTATGTATTATACTGGTCTTTATAAAATAAACGAACTATCAGGAGGTGAAACTGATGTCCACCTGGCAGGATTTTATGATAGAAAAGGGTCACGCGCCCCGGTGGCCGTACCCGCTGCGCTATAACCGGCAGCAGGAAATCGAGGCCGATGTGCTGGTCCTCGGTGGGGGCATCTCCGGCTGCTGGGCGGCCATCAGCGCCGCGAGGAAAGGCGTTAAAGTCGTGATGGTGGAAAAATCAGCCACGGTCCGGAGCGGGGCAGGCGGGCCGGGTTGCGACCACTGGTGTGATACGCCGTGTAATCCTTTATCTAAAGTCAATCCTGACGAATGGGCGCAGAAGCTGGCCGCCGGTCCTTATAGCTGCGGCATCGGCTATCAAATACAGTGCCGTGAGAATTACGATACGCTGCTCGAGATGGAGAAGATGGGCGGCAAAATCAGGGATACTGAAGGAAAGTATAAAGGCTGCGAAGGTTATGATGATAAGACCAAGTTCATGATTTCCCCGCGATATAATCCGTTCCACGATACCAATGTGGTGATACGTATCTTCGGAACGACGTTCAAACCTGCCCTGAAAAAAGAATGTGACCGCCTGGGCGTGAAAATCTTCGACCGGGTCATGGCCACCACTCTGCTGACGGAAGGTGGCGTGCAGGGGGGCAGGGTGGTCGGCGCCACCGGCTTCAACGACCGTACCGGTGAGTTTATGCTCTTTAAAGCTAAAGCGACGGTGCTCTGCATGGCCAGGGCCGGCTCTATCTGGCTCTTCAATTCCGAGCTCGCCGGCTACAGCACCATGCAGTCCCGCGCCATATCCGGCGACGGCGTGGCGATGGCATGGAAGGCGGGCGCCGAGCAGACACTGATGGAGAGCTCGCAGGTACTGCGTATCGCC
Organism: Dehalococcoidales bacterium; assembly: GCA_050014355.1. Taxonomy (GTDB): domain Bacteria; phylum Chloroflexota; class Dehalococcoidia; order Dehalococcoidales; family RBG-16-60-22; genus Fen-1077. The sequence continues at coordinate 9,837 of JBEKDL010000019.1, forward strand.
ACGGGGTACAAGCATAAGTGGTACACGGGCGCCGGCGATGCCAGCTATGAAAATGTGGGCCTGGTAGACGATAACGGCCAGGCGCTGCCGGTCATCGGCGAGCCGAGCTGGAACAGGAAGCGGCAGGTCACCGACCGCACCGGGCTGACCGGGCCGTGGGACACCGTCCACGAAGGACTGCTGAAAGGGGAATACGCCCTGCCCTTCTTCGGCGATTTCCCGGCCATGGAGGAAATCGAGCAGCAGGCGACCTGGAACATGCTGTTAAGGGAAGAGTCGACGACCAAAATCATCGTGGATACCTTCGGCGCCGCCGGGTTCGACCCCGCTAAAGACCTCCTCATGAACTATCATTTCCTCGAAGGCGGCAGCCTGCCCCAGTGGCGCGAATGCCGGGGCGGCGGACTGGTAATCGACTGGGATTTGAAGACCACGCTGGACGGGCTGTACGCCGCCGGCGGCCAGCTTTTCTCACCCCGCGACCACAGCTTCGCGGCGGCTACCGGGCGGTACGCCGGCCGGAAAGCGGCCGATTATGCCCGGCAGGTAGCGCAAGCCGCCATTTCACCGGAGCAGGTGGCCATTGAAAAGAAAAGGGTCTATGCGCCGGTAACGCGTACCGAGGGAATCGACTGGAAGGAGCTGCACGCGGGCATCGCCCGGGCGATGCAATTCTTCTGCTCCGAATACAAGACCGAGAAGCTGTTTAACATGGGGCTGGATGTCCTTAAGGAAATCGAAGAAATGTATGTGCCGAAGCTTTATGCTTTAGACCCGCATAAACTGATGCGCGGCCAGGAAGACTTGAGCATGCTCGCGCATGCCCAGCTTATCCTGCATACGTCCCTGGCGCGTAAGGCCAGCAGCCGGATACTGGAGTTTAACCGGATAGACTACCCGCAACTCGACCCGCCGGAGTGGAACAAGTTCCTCACACTTAAGCTGGAAAACGGCAAGCCCAAAGTAGGTGACCTGCCGACGGGCTACTACGGCAACATGAAAGAGAACTACGAAGCCCACAATAAGGACTATACCGGCGTTTACGAGGGGAAATAAGGAGGCTGCTCATGGCTAAAGACAAAGTATACGCTTTACCCAATGTCACCACCCCGGGCCGGCCGGTGATTTTCACGGATAAGTGCAAGGGCTGCAACCTCTGCGTGGAGGTCTGCCCGGTGGATGTCTACATACCCCACCCGGAAAAAGGGAAAGCGCCGATAATCCTCCACCCCGATGAATGCTGGTACTGCGGCTCTTGCGTTCACGCGTGCAATATCGCCGGGGCAATAGAGTTCAACTGGCCTTTGCAGCAGCGCGGTTACTGGAAGAATAAAGCGACCGGCAAGGTCTCCCGCGTCTAGGTGAAAAGCGACTATATTTGCGCCGCCGGCTAGTGGTACCGCGCATACGGGTTGTCCCGGCGCTCGGCGCCTACCGTAGTCTCACGGCCGTGGCCGGGGTACAGGATTGTCTCGTCCGGGAGCACCATCAGCCTGGTGTGAATACTTTCTAATAGCTCACGGCGGCTGCTCCCGGGCATCAGCGTCGTGCCGATGCCGCGGTAGAAGATAGTGTCCCCGGTAAAAACTTTATCTCCGGTCTGCAGGCAGATGCTCCCCGGCGTATGTCCCGGGGTATGGATGACCTTGAAAGAAAGACTGCCCACAGCGATAACATCTCCCTCACGGAGCAGCCTGTCCGGCGGGTATGGTGTCCGGTAAGAAATACCGAATTGCGAGCTGAAAGAACCGCGTCCTTCGAGGAAGTCAGCGTCCTCGATGTGGATGGCTACCTGCGCGCCGGTATGGTCCTGGACATCGCGCAGGGCGGCGATATGGTCGGAGTGGCCGTGGGTCAGGACGATGGTCTTTATTTCCAGTCCGGACTCGTCGATGGCTTTAATGATGTCTTCCTGGTTGCCGCCGGGGTCGATAACCATTCCCTCGCCGTGCGACTCCTGGCCGACGATATAGCAGTTGGCTGAAAGGTGTCCCACTACCAGCCTTTTAATAATCACCGCGTCATCCATGTTGTTGAGGCGTTCTTGTCGCGGGATGAAAGTAACCCGCGGGACCGTATATTTCCAAAATAGCAGAGTCGGCCTGATTGCGCAAGTGAAGAGCTTTGAGGCGGTTCGCGGGCAGGAATGCGGAGGTTCATTATGTCATTTTTTAAAAGGAAGGACTGCTTTACCGCGGTTCGCCATGACAAACAGGGTCTTATTCCCTTATCAGCAAGAGCGGAGTATTGCCTGCCAGGAGTACCTTCTGCGCGACGCTCCCCAGCGGCCAGAGGCTCCCTGCCCCGTGAGCGTGCGTTGCCATCGCGACGACGTCGCAGGCAGCTTCATCGGCTAAATCTATAATCAGGTCAGCAGGGGAGCCTATCCTTACTTCGTACCTCGAAGAGATTCCGGCTTCTTCCAGTTTACGGCACCAGCTCTGAAGATAATTTTCCACTTCGGCGAGCGAATGGTTCATCCTGGGAAGCGCCCGCAGTAAAATAATTTCCATATGGAGACTGGCCGCGATTGTGGTCAGCACCGGCATCACGGCTTCGCTTTCGACCGTGCCGTCCAGAGGCAGCAGCGCCTTCTTGAAAATACGCTTGGCGCGTATGTCCGGGTGGGCGCCTTTTGCCCGGATAAGGAGCAGCGGTTGACGCGTGGTCGACCTCACTACTTTGTCCGCTACGCTGCCGATGGCCCAGCGGCTGATTCCCGAGCGGCCGTGGGTCGCCATGACGACAAGGCAGAGGTGCCCCTTATCGACATAGTCCAGAATCCCTTCCGCCGGATTACCGACCCTCGTTGCGGTGCATATCGTGCAGTCCCGGGTGCCCTCGGTATATTTCTTAACCTGGCGCATGGTGATATCCAGCGTCTTTTCCATGTAGGAATTGAGGGTATGGTACTCCTCGGGTTCATCCGAGGGCAGAACGGAGAGCAGGACCATCTCGGAGCCTATCTTTCCGGCTAATTCCTCGGCGTACGGCAGGGCTACTTCGGCAAGGGGAGAACCGTCCAGGGGCACGACAACCTTCTTGTACACATCGTCCATGTGTCATAACCTCGGTAAAGTATTATTATCAGGAGATAGTGGAGATGGATTGCCAGGCCGCGCTGCGTTGCAGCAGGGAACTTATCCTTGCCAGGAGCTCCAGCGGTCCGAAGGATTTTCTAAAAAAGCAATCGGCGCCCGCGTTGATGGCCCTGACGCACGTTTCGCTGCTGGCGTTCAGGCTGATGACGATAAGCGGGATGCCGGTCAGGGCCCGTATTCGTTCGCAGATTGCCCAGCTTTCTACGGCCGGGCTTTCCAGGACAATAATAATATCGTATGCCTGGCCCTCCAGATGTGACAGGCCTTCCTCGACATCATGCACCAGGTCGACACTATAGCCCATCCTGGACAGGAGCCCGGATATCAGGAGGAGCGACCTGATGTTATTAATGAACAATACTTTTTTAGCCATTTTTCAATTTCAATGTAATATAACGGCGGGCTATTGAAAACCAGAACAGCCCCCATTCAAATGAGGGTTTGCCCCTATTAGCCCGAATTGGTGACTTCCCCCATTTAAAATACTCGCTGGTACGGATGTTTATATCGCAGGTAACTATTACATTAGTACTATACGGCACTAACCTAAAATCCGTACCAAAGGGAAAATCGTAATAAAATGCGGGAAAAACAGGCATCTGTCTTCTTTCTGGAAGTCGTCGCGATTTTGGCCATGCTGGGTTCTCTTTCCGCTGTAGCTATCCCCCATGCCGGCCAGATGGTGAGCGACAGCCGGGCGATGGCGCGAGAAAACGAACTCGATAGAATTCAAACGGCCGTGGCAGAAATGCTGAACGATAGCGCTGCCGGGACTCTGGTATCAATCGGTCCTACCGCGGATATGAGCCGGGTCTGTACCAGAGACGTGCCGCCACTGGTGTTAAAGGACTATTTACCGGCCAGACGTAATCATCCCGAAAGACCGGGCGGCTTTTATGGCTTTACCTCGGATGGGACTGTGATACCAATGGTCCCCTGAATATCCCTTAGTAACCCCTCTTCCGGATAATCACGTTCATCAGCTTTTTCCCATTGAGATAGCGTTTGAGGTTTTCGCAGAACAGCGCCGTGGCGAGTAACAGGTAGTCTTCCTGGCCGCCGGAGATATGAGGCGTGATGATGACGTTTTCAAAATCCCAGAGGCGGCTATCCGGCGGGAGAGGCTCGCGGACGGTAACATCCAGGCCGGCCCCGGCAATCCATTTTTCATCGAGGGCCCGAATCAGCGCATCTTCATCGACGATGCCGCCCCGGCTGATGTTAATCAGGTAAGCAGTCTTCTTCATCGCCCGGAGCTCTTTTTCTCCAATCAGCTTGCTGGTCTTGGGAGTAAGCGGTACGCAGGAGATTACGAAATCGCTGTCCGCGAATAATCGTCGCAGTTGATTGGCCGGTATCATGATGTCCACATTCGTGGCGGGCCTCGTTCCCCTGATTTCATCCACGGCCAGTACCTTCATCCCGAACGATTTAGCCAGACGCGCCACTTCCCGGCCGATGTGTCCCAGCCCGATGATGCCTATCGTCCGGCCGCGCAGCAGCTGCGGCGTAAATCTCTTCCATTCGTGTTGTTGTTGCATCCGGAAACTGCGCGGGGACTGCTTGGCGAACATCAGCATCGTCCCGAGGACGTATTCACTGATAGGCGTGGCATGAATACCGCTGACGCCGGTAATGGTAATCCGACTTTGCCAGATTTCCGACCCGATGAGACTGTCCACCCCAGCAGACATCAACTGGACCCATTTCAGTCGGGGTGCCCGCTTTTGCAGGTCTCGCGGCGGGATAAACCCCACCAGCACTTCAGCCCCGGCCAGGAGCGCATCCAGCTTTTCTTTTGCCCCAGCGTCGCCGCGGTGTTCGCCAGCCGCCAGGGCAGAAGCATCCGTGACCCTTATTGACGGGTCGACCGCCCTAATCTGCTTTAAAAGGGACTCGTCCAGGTGCGGGAAATCCTGGCGTGTTGCGGAAATGACGGCCACGATATTCAACGTTTTCATAGGGTACCTCCTGTTTTTACGCCGGGCGGCAACTTGCCCGTTGTTCTTTCCGCTCTTCTGCCGTAATAGGTAATCATTTCGCTAACAGCTAAGGCCGCCTCGGCTACGCTCGGGAAGAACGGCAGACCTTCTCTGACGAGGAGAGTTCGCAATTCGGCGCGCGTCCGGTGAATATAGCTGTCCATATCTTTGATGCCGGGTGACCTTTCATCGAAGATTATCAGGAACGGCTTGGCGCTCTGCCGGCTCATTTTAATGTAGCCCTGCATATCTTCCGTCAAGTGCCGGATGAAAGCGTCCCGGCTGAACGGTGGGTCTTCTTCCGCGTCCGCCGCGATGAAGTCGAAGACCGGGTGAGCGACTATCTCGGCAAGGACATCGGTCATGGTGAGCGGGTCTCCCGGCATAATCGATATGTCTGCCGGGTTGTCCAGCCAGTCCCACAGCTGCGAGCCGCGCCGCTTTAACCGGTCACGGATTTCACGAGGTAAGGGAGGCACGGTAAAGCCGTTCTCCTCCCATTCATCAGCGGAAAGCACGCTGCGCCCGCCCCCGGCCCCGACGATGCCGACGTTTTTACCTTTAAGCGGCGGCAGGAAGGAGAAAACCACGGCCATGTTCACCATCTGGTCCAGGTTTTTCACCGGCACCGCGCCTGCCTGCCTGATAGCCGTCTCCCAGAGATTGACCGAGCCGGCCAGCGAGGCCGTGTGAGACAAAGCGATTCGTGAGCCCACTGCCGTCCTCCCCCCCTTACAGATGACGACGGGTTTTTTCGCGGCGGCCCGGCCCACCAGCTCCAGGTATTCCCGGCTGCCGCCCCTTAAACCTTCGATATAGCTTAGTATGATTCCTGTCTCCGGGTCGTCGATAAAATAACGGAGGAAGTCGATTTCATTAATATCGAGGGCGTTGCCGTAGCTGACGACCTTGCTGAAACGGATTCCCCGGAGGGCAGCGATGTGCATTAAATCGGTGGAGTTACCGCCGCTCTGTATCAGCGCCCCTACCCTGCCCGGCTCCCGGGGGAATTCAAACCCGAAGGCCAGGCCCGTTTTCGGGCAGAATACGCCCAGGCAGTTGGGCCCCAGGACTCTCACGCCGCACTCGCACGCTTTTTTCAGGATTTCTGCTTCCAGTTTTTTCCCTTCGGGGCGGCCGGTCTCACTGGCGCGTCCGGCCAGGATATGTACCGCTTTAGCGCCTTTGCGGGCGGCCTGCGTGATAATGTCTGGCGCGTTGTTCACGCCGATAACATGAATGACATAATCGATAGAGCCGGGGATGTCTTCCAGGCTCGGGTACGTCTTTACCCCCGATATTTCAGACTGCCGCGGGTTGATGGGGTAAAGTCTGCCGCGGAACCCGTAATTCAGCAGGTGGTGCATGAAGGCGTAACCGTAGGTCGTCGGGTTTTCCGAGGCGCCCACGATGGCGACGGATTCCGGGTTGAAAAGGAACTCCAGTGACTTGCTCAACAATCACCAAATAAAGGCTGAACGGGGGCAGGCGGGAATGTCCACAGCCTATTTTTTATAGACGCCGTACTCCCTGACCGCCTCCATCATCGCCCGTAGATTTTCTATTTTCGGCCCTGTCCCGACGGTGCCCGCCGCCAGGATAAAACCGCCGCCTTTGCCGCATTCCACGATGAGCTTACGACAGTATTCTTTAACATCCTCCGGCGAGCCGGTAAGCACCAGAGAAGCCGGCACATTACCCATGATACAGCAGTTGGCACCGAGTATTTTCTTAGCTTTGAACATGTCCGTCCGGTCGAAATACCAGTTAACCGTGCCTTTTTCAAACCCGTTGACTTTCTCCAGGCGGGTGTTGTAGCTCCCTTCGGCAAAGTGGCTCTGGATGAGGCCTTCCTTGATAAAAGTGTCCATCATTTTTTTCAGTGACGGCCAGTAAAACGTATCGAACTGCTTCTCGGACATCCAGCCGTCAGCGCCTTTATGAAGGGGGTAATGGACAATAACGAGCCTGCCGAAGCTGGGCGATTTCAATACTTCATTAATAGATAAATCGGCGATGACGTCCAAGGCTTTCAGCAGCTTGTCCGGACGGCGGAACATATCCTGGATGATACCCTTGGTGCCGCGGAGTGTATCGCCGAGGGTATCGAAAGGCGCTTTCGCGAAAGCGCTGGGCACCACCGGGAAGCCGTGAGCTACCCCCATGCCCATGAACGGCATAGCTATTTTTGCCAGCCTCTGGTATTCCTTGCCGACATCTATCAATTTCTGCAGGGATTCCTGCACCCTGGGCAGAGCCAGCGGCATAAAATGGGGGATATGAACATTTTCTGTAATCGCGGTCAGCGGCTGGAACATCTTAAAAGCTTCGAAGACGCCGAAGACGCGCGGCAGATAAGTCCGCAGCCAGAAATCGGAAGGGTCACGAATCAGGTCGTCGTACTCTTCCGGCTTCATGTATTCTCCTTCGATAAACTGAAAGCCGGGAGCACTTTCGGGAATGCCCCGCCCCGGCCAGGCGTAGATTTTATAATCGAGCATATCCATTACGTTGCCCGGGAAGCTCATCGGGCTGGCGAAGTATTCCAGTTCCGCCGAATACTTTTCATTGAATTTCATGCAGGCCCGGATGGCCTTTTCCAAATCGTACATCGCAGTGTGCGCATTAATGCCGGCCAAATCAAACGGCAGACTGCCCACCGGCAGGCTGACCGGTACTCTATCAGGCTCCCGCACGTTATAGACGTCTACAATCCTTTGAGCTCGGATTTTGTAGGCCTTTTTCGCTTCTTCATTGACGAACTTGATGCCTTCAGCACTAAGGTACCTGTCCAGGCGGTATTTCCGTTTCTCCGCCGGCGTCATTTGCGCCCAGTTCTCGGGAAGCGTGGCCGGCGTTCCCAGGGCGTTGCTCATTACCATTTATTATTCTCTCCTGAATTGTTTAATCTTGGCCTAAGATGATTCCGCAAACATTCCAGCCTTAAAAGTATAGCACTTACAGGAGCAAATGACTAATACGGCCGGGCAGAGAACCAGACAGCGGAATATAATAAAATAAACAAAATAAAAGTTACCAGACCATGACATTTAGTTCTTGAAAGATGACGGAGGACTTAAACGGTCTGCGGCCACGTCGCGGTTGTATTCGTGAAACTAATATAATATATTAGTAATTATCGCGGGTTAATCGGAGAAAATATTGACTGACGATAAATGGATAAAGGCAATCAGAGATAATTTCCCGGCCCTTAAGAACCGGCGGAACGGTAAACCCCCGATTTACTTTGACAACGCTTGCACCACGCTGGTGCCGCAGCAGGTAATCGACGTTTTTAACGGGTACTATACCGGCTTTCCCGGCTGCGGCGGCGCGAGAAGCCGCCACTGGTTCGCCGAAGAGGTTACCGGCCGGATTGAGGGAAATCCCGATAAAGGTATCAGAGGTTCCCGCCCGATAATTAAAGATTTCATCCACGCGAGGTCGGAAAAGGAAATTATCTTTACCCTGAACACGAGCCACGCCATCAATACCGTGGCGCTGGGATTTAAATTTTACCCCGGAGACATCGTCCTGCTGACCGATAAAGAGCATAACTCGAACCTGCTGCCCTGGCTGCGGCTGCAAAACGAGGGCCTGATTAAAGTCGAGCACGTAACCGCTGACGAGGATGATGAATTCGACCTCGACGAGTTAAAACGAAAACTGGAGAGCAATCGGGTAAAGCTGGTCAGCCTGGCCTATACCTCAAATGTAACCGGCTACACCGTCCCGGCTAAAGAAATTATCAGACAGGCGCACGCTTACGGCGCAAAGGTGCTGCTCGACGCCGCGCAGACGGTATCGCACCAGGCCGTCGATGTTCAGGATTTGGACTTAGACTTCCTGGCTTTTTCAATACACAAGATTTGCGGGCCAAGGGGGGTGGGGATTCTCTACGGTAAGCAGGCGCTGTTAGGGCAGGCCGCACACGAAAAAGACGATCCCGCCGATGCCGTGGAGCCGGTCATGCTGGGCGGCGGTACCGTCAGCGATACCACTTACGAATCGTACAATCTTCTGGAGCCGCCGGAGCGGTTCGAAGTGGGAATCCAGGACTATCCCGGGCAGATTGCGGCCGGGACAGCCATCGAGTACCTCCAGAAAATCGGCTTGAAAAAGATTATCGAGCACATGAATTCCCTGAACGAATACGTGACGGAGCAGCTTCTCAACCGCTATGGCGATACGGGTTGGTTCAGGATACTCGGCCCGGCGGATGCCCGAAAACGGGGAGGCATATTAACCTTCGAGGTAAGGCGGCCTAATGCCGTGGGCATCGCTGAAGAGCTTAGCGACCGGAACAATATCATGATTAGAGACGGCGTTTTCTGCGTTCACTCCTATTTTAACTATAAGCTCGGGCAGGGGTGGATGCGCCCCCGTCTACCGTCCGAGCATAGAATGACCTACCGCGTCTCGCTCTATTTTTATAATACTCTGGAAGAGTGCCGGATTTTCCTGGAGACGCTGCAAGCTATCTTTGAAGAGCGCAGCTATCTCTAAACTCCGGTCAAAGGACATCTCGCAAATGGATGAGCAGGTTGTTAAATATTATCGCCGGCTGTGCCAGACTGGCTTCGCCCATACCGGTTCGCTGGAAAACCCTTCCATATTCCTGGATACCGTCGGCGAAAAGATACGGATTTGCTCGCACGTCAGCCACGCTTACATGCATATCTACATTAATGTGCGTCACGGCACCATCGATGACATTAAATATTTGTGCACCTGCGACCCCACGGCCAACGTGGTGGTAGAGATACTTTGCGCCCTGGTCAAAGGTAAGACCATCCAGGAAGCGGAAGCTCTGACCGTGGACTCATTCTCGCAGGTGCTGGGGAGTAAAGGAGAAGAATTCCAGAGCAAAGTCACGGGCATCATCGAACTCCTTCACCGGGGACTGGCGCGTTATAAAACCGGCGTCCACAGAATTTAGTTATAATATTTTATTGACACGCAATCAAAATAGATGATAATTTATTGAAAAATAGGTCCATCATATCTAACATAAGTAGTTCTATTACAGAAATATGAAAGGGGTAAACAGGTGAAAAATATTTCTTTAACGGTCAATGGCGTCAAGCAGAAGGTAGCCGCTGATCCCGACCTGGTCCTGCTCGACCTGCTGCGCGAGCAACTGGGTCTGACCGGAACGAAACAGTCCTGCGACCGCAAAGGCCAGTGCGGCGCCTGCACGGTAATCGTTGACGGCAAGGCCGTCCGCTCCTGCCTGAAAAAAGTGAGCGACCTGGAAGGCGCTGATGTTATTACCGTGGAGGGGCTGGGCACACCGGATAACCCGCACCTTATCCAGGAGGCTTACGTGCTTTCGGGCGCTATCCAGTGCGGCTACTGCACGCCGGGCATGATTATGGCCACCAAGGCCCTTCTCGACCAGAACCCCGACCCGGACATCGCCGCGATTAAAAAGGCCCTGGCGCGCAACCTGTGCCGCTGCACCGGCTATCGGAAAATCATTGATGCCGTGGTGCTGGCCGGCAGGTTCCTGCGCAAGGAGACCACGCCGGAAATAGTGCGTCGCGGACTCAATAAAAAGAAAAAGATTGGCGAATCACACCCGCGTCCCTCCGCCATGCTCAAGGCCTGCGGGCTGGCGCAGTTCGGCGGCGATATCAAAATGGACAACATGCTGGAAATTGCCGCCGTCCACAGCACCGAGTTCCATGCCATTATCAAGTCCATCGATGTCTCCGCGGCAAAGAAGATGCCGGGCGTCGTCGGTATCATGACGGCGGAAGACATCAAAGGCACCAACCGCCTCCGCGTTATCCAGCCCGACCAGCCGATACTCTGTGAGGACAAGGTCAGGACCTACGGCGACCCCGTGGCTATCGTCGCCGCAGAAACGAGGGAACAGGCGAGAGCCGCTGCCGCCGCTGTCAGGGTAACCTACGAGAAGCTGCCGGTCATGATGACGCCGGAGGAGTCTTTAGCCAAGGGCGCTTACAAGATTCACCCGCATTCGCCCAACCTCTGCTTCGAGCAGCCGCAAATCAAGGGCGATGCCGCCAAAGCTTTCAAGGATTCGCCCAACCTAATAGAAGGGGATTTTTCGACCCAGATGAACCACCAGGCCGCCCTCGAGCCGGAGACCTGTGTCGCTTACCTGGAAGGCAACGAACTGGTTATCATCGGGCGTAGCATCATGATTCACGCCCACGCGGCTATCCTCAAGGAAGCCGTCGGAGCGAATAAAATCCGCTACAAGGAGCCTTTCTCCGGCGGGCAGTTCGGCATTAAAGCCACCATCTCTTCCGAGGGCATCGCCGCCGCGGCCGCGATGTACTTCAAACGTCCCATCCGCTATATCCCCACGCTGGCGGAATCGATGCTGCTGACGTCCAAACGCCACCCCTTCGCGATGAAGACCAAACTCGCCGCCGACGCCAAAGGCTACCTGACCGCTTACGCTAACGACTTCATGCTCAACAAGGGCGCCTATTTCCTGCTCGGGCCGGTCATGCCCACGCGCGCCCTGCTCATGTTAAACGGCTCATACAATATTCCTAATATCTACGCCATGGCCAAAATGGCCTATACCAATAATGCCAGCGGTGGCGCCGCCCGTGGGGCCGGACCGCCCCAGGTGATGTTCGCCCTGGAGTCTCTTATGGACATGATGGCGGAAAAAATGGGCGCCGACCCCCTGGAGTTCCGCAAGATGAACTCCATGAAACCGGGCCAGACGGGCTCTACCGGCATCCCAGTGGAGCAGTGGCCTTTCCCGGAACTCTGCGACGCCATCAAGCCCAAGTACGAACGCGCCAAGAAGGACACGGCTACTTTCAATAAAAAGGGCGACAGGATAAAGCGCGGCGTTGGTATCGCCTGCCATTCCTTCGGCATCGCCGAGCCCGGCGACCAGTCACAGCTGTCCGTGGAAATAAACCCGGATAACACTGTTACAATTTACGCCGCCATAGCTGACCCCGGCGAAGGCAACGATTCCATGCTCACGCAGATAGCCGCCCATGTCCTCGACCTGCCCATGGAAAAGATACGCCTGTACACCCGCGATACGGATAAGACCGTCGCGTCCGGGCCGTCCGCCGGCAGCCGACAGACGTACATGGGCGGCGGCGCCCTGGTCAACGCCCTCGAGAAAATGAAGAAAGCCATGGATGAAGCCGGCGCGAAGACCTACGCCGGGCTGAAAAAAGCGGGTAAGGTGACCCGCTATGAGGGCAGCAAGCAGGTCGCCGGCAGCGACCATCTCGACTCCAAGACCGGGCAGGGCGCTGCCTTTGACTCCCAGGTCCACAACATCCAGATGGCCGAGATAGAGGTCAATACGGATACCGGCGAGGTCAAAGTCCTGAAAATGACCACCGCCGTGGACGCCGGCCCGATAATCCACCCGCAAAACCTGGAAGGTCAGCTCGAAGGCGGCATGGACCAGGGCATCGGCTACGCTTTGAGGGAAGAATACGTTCACGGCAAGACGAAAGACTGGATAACGTTCAAGTTCCCCACCATCGAAAACTCCTTCGAGGTGGAGTTCATCAAACGCGAGACTCCCCGTATCAGGGGCACGCTCGGCTCTACCGGTATCGGCGAGATGACGATGGTCTCCACCGCCCCGGCGATTACCAACGCTATTCATAACGCCTGCGGGGTCAGGATTTACGACCTCCCGGCCACCCCTGAAAAAATAGAGGCGGGGCTGAAAGCCAGGAAATAAGGAGTAAATGAAGAATTGGCAGGCTCCCTTTCCGGGCGCTTGCTGATTCGGTTTCTCACCATTTCCATCATCTGGCGCAGTACTCAAAATGAACGAGAATGAATATCTAGCTAAAACGGTAAACGAACAGCTCGAAGCCGGTCGGCCGCTCGTGCTGATATCTATCATGAGCCTGCAGGGCTCGACGCCCCGGCACAGCGGCACGAAAATGGTGGTAGGGGCCGACGGGAAATGCTACGGCACCATCGGCGGCAGCCTGATAGAAGCTACCGCCATCCGGGAATCTCGAGACGTTTTATCTTCCGCGAAATCTAAAATCCTATCCTATAAGCTTTCCGGAAAGGACGCCGCGGCTCCCGGCATGATTTGCGGCGGCAAAGCCGAGCTGCTGCTGGACTACCTTTCGGAATCGGCGGAAAACCGGGAATTTTCCGCGCGCTGGCGGGAGGCTGTTTCCCTGGGGAACGACTTCTACGTTTTAACGCATCTGAAGGGCGCCGATAGCGCCCTGAAAATACTGGGGCATGCCATCCTTCATCGGGATGGCCATGTCTTCGGCGCTTCATTGACAGCGTCCGACATCGAAAAGCTCAAGCCCGAACTTCATACTGTCTCAACGACGGCTACATTACCTCTCGGGGATACCCGGGTGATGGTCGACCGAATACGCAAATTAAAGACCGTATACTGCTTCGGGGCAGGCCATGTGGCAGTACCGACGGCTCACCTGGCGGCGCTGGCAGGCTTCCGCGTGGTGGTCATCGATGACCGGCCGGAATTCGCCAGTATGGAACGCTTCCCGGAGGCAGCTAATATCCATGTTATCCAGGATTTCAAATATGCTTTAGCCGGAACAGAAATAGACCCTGATTCCTTCATCGTTATCGTTACCCGCGGCCACCAGCACGACCGGACGGTCCTGGAACAGGCTTTAAAAACTTCGGCCGGTTACATCGGTATGATTAGCAGCCGTCGTAAGAAAGAGGCCATTTTCCAGGCGCTGATAGCGCAGGGCGTTAAAAAAGAGCAACTGGAAAAGGTGCACTCTCCCATCGGCATAGACATCGGGGGAGAAACGCCGGAAGAAATCGCCATAAGCATCGTGGCGGAACTAATCAGCGTGCGGAGCAAGCAATCAGCGTGAACGCACGTTATGCGGCTATCGTCCTGGCCGGCGGATTCTCCACCCGCATGCAGCGCTTTAAACCCCTCCTCCCCCTGGGAAAAGAAACTGTAACCGACCACGTGATGGCAACTTTTTTAGATTGTGGTGTCGATGTATTACTAGTAGTGGGCCACCGCCGGGACGAAATAGAGGCGGGCATTAAAAAACGCGATATTACCATTGTTTACAATCCCGATTACGAACAGGGAATGTTCAGCTCGATTCAGGCCGGGATACGGCGCCTTCAAACCGCTCACATAGGATTTTTCATTCTGCCGGTAGACACACCGCTGGTGAGGCCGGCGACTATCAGGCGGCTGATGGCTGCGGCGGCGCAAAATCCAGGGAAGATTATTTATCCGGTGTTCGGCGGAAAAAGGGGGCATCCGCCTCTGGTTCCTTCCAGCCTGATTCCGTCAATCCTGGGGTGGGGAAAAGGGGGCGGGCTCAAAGCCGTCCTTGGTTCACAAGACAAATTGGCGCTTGAACAGCCGGTGGCCGATAGCAATATCCTCTTCGATATGGATACGCCGGATAATTACTCCGAACTGCTAAAACGCTTCCACCGCTACGAGGTGCCCACCGATGAAGAGTGCCGTGTCATACTGAATGATATCTGCAAGGTAGCTCCGGATAGAATACGTCATAGCTTTAAAGTGGCTGAAGTCGCCGTCGCCATCGGGCAGGCGCTCAACGACTCCGGCTTTCCGGTTGATGCGGAGAGCGTGCGGATAGCCGCTATTTTACATGATATCGCTAAAGGACAACGTAAACACGATGCGGCCGGCGGTAAAATATTGCGCGAACTCGGCTTTGCTAAAGTCGGGGACATCGTGGCGGTACACTCCGATTTAGCGGGAGGGAACACTAATTTGCCTCTAGAGGGTAAAATAGTCTACCTGGCGGATAAACTCGTCGACGGAGAGAAGCTGGTCACTATTGAAGAACGCTACAGCTCGACAATCCGGCACCTGGGCCGAACATTTGAAATTCAATCCGCCATCGCAGAGCGCTTAAAGGTAGCTTTAAGTGTTAAACGGGAGCTCGATAAGCTCCTCGGCCATCCTCTGGAAGAGATTATCTCTCGGAACCGCTAGCAGGACAAGCTCCGTGATTTTCCAGGAAACTAACGCGGTTGAGCCTGTCCGGGAGGAATTGCGACCCATCAGCGTAGCTGCCATCATCATGCCATGGAGCCCAGTTCATTAATCATTAAGACCATTTCATTGAGACGTCCGGCGCTTTTCCTGTTGTAAGAGAACGCTATCCTGGGTTTCAGGCACAGGTCAGGTTCATCCACCTCTTCGGGCAGTGCGGGCGTTTTATATATCTTGCCCGACCTGACAAGGTCACGAAACTTATCGTTCAGCACTATTATATGGTCATCACGCAGCTCTTTTTCCAGCCTGAAGACTAGCCTGTTTCTAACCTGTCGCATCGAATGATAGGTTGAATAGTAAGACTTTATCCAGCCTGCCGCTTCTTCCGGGGAATGCATGACCCTGTAGAAGGACAGGTCTTCCGGCCTGATAAAGCCTCTCTCCAGCAGCTGCTGCCTGATGAACTGGCCCCAGGCTTCCCAGTAACGTTCGCCGGGAAGCTCCATAAGCACCACCGGCATGGGCGGCGTCTTGCCTGTCTGGAGCAGTGTGAGGACCTCGAAGCCTTCATCGAGCGTGCCAAAACCGCCGGGGAACAGCGCTATCGCATCGGCTTCCATGACGAAGAATAATTTGCGGGTGAAAAAATACTTGAACGTGACCAGCTTGGGGTCATCCTGAATAACCCTGGCAGGCGCTTGCTCGGAAGGCAGGAGAATATTGACGCCAAAGCTGTTCTCTGGCCGGGCGCCTTCGATGCCAGCCCTCATTATACCTTCGGCCGCCCCGGTGATTACCATGAAGCCTTTCTCTGCCATCGAACGGCCGAACCTCACCGCCAGTTTATAATAAGGATTGCCCTGGGTCACCCGCGACGAGCCAAATATTGATACTTTGCGAATCGCCCGGTATGGCTTGAAGACACAGGCGGCGTGCTGGAACTCGGCTACGGCCCGGTCTATTATCTTCAGGTCTAAAATATCCAGGTCACGGCACTTGAGGGCATTCACGATTATATCTTTATAAAGGAATGAGCGCAGGTCTTTGCCTTCGGTTGTCAGGATTTCCTGTATTTCTTTAATTGCGTTTTCCGCACTATCCGAGTTTTCCATAGCCAGCTCTTTTCCCTTCTGATGTCCGACCCCGGTGGCGAATCAAGTCTTTTTAAAGCCGATGACGGACAAACCCATTCTAGCAGGGTGTTGAAAAACGGGCGTTAAATCACTTATTTTCAATCCTTCTCACCTTTCTTGATGGTTTTAAGTCCTACTGCCTGGTTTCTGAAGCCTCCCGGAGAGGTTTTAGATAGCGC
>JBEKDL010000020.1:0-25364 GCA_050014355.1 Dehalococcoidales bacterium
TATGTGCCTGACTTTATGAATGGGACTTATTCAGAAACTATTAATCTGACAATATAATCAGCGAGGTGGGCCTGCGGGCCGGCTTAACCTCCATCGTTCCCATCGCATGCCAGAATTTCCCGGATGTTGTCCCACACCCCCCGTTTTTGCCAGGCTTTGAGCCGCGTAAAACAGGTTGACGGGGCGCCAAACTGCCGGGGGACTTCGCTCCATTTCAAACTGGAATTAAGTACCTGTAAAATACCGTTGAGAGTCTGCCGGTCATCCGCCCGGGGCCGTCCGGTACGCGGTTGCGGCGGGAGCAGGGGGGCGACAAGCTCCCATTGCCGGTCGGTGATATCTGGAGTGTGTCCGTTATGGTGCTCCGTACTCACGTTTTGATTATCAGACGTCTCTTTATCAGCGCGGTACATATCATGGAGCGTTTGAATATCATGCGTCATCTGGTTTCTCAATACTTTCGGCTCGAGCACTTCTACGTCTCGGCACCAGCCCAGTACCCAGGCCTGAAAATCACCGGTATTATGTACTTTAAGGGTCATTATCAGTGAGCCGTTGGGTTGCATTTCAGTAGTTTGCGATTGATGAAATTTGGTCTCCATGATTGCCCGGCTTATCCTTTTGGAAAAGCGGAGCCTGACCGTTTCCACTCTTTTATCAGCGTAAGTACCCCAGGCCGAGCGAAGGTACTCGTCAATATTGAAGTCAGCGGGTATTTCAAAAGTTTCGGGTTCTATTTTTACGTCTCCGATGATGCGGTCTATTTTGAACGTTGAGATTATTTTCTTGAACCGGCAGTAACCAATAAGATAGTTAGAGCGGTTACGGGCCACCGGCTCGATAAAATAAGGTTCGATGGTTCTTTCCAGGGGTTTATCACCATATATATCTTGATACCTGACGGTCACCGGATGTCTGGTTAACCAGGCCTGTATCAGCTGGTCAAAATTATTAAGTTTTCTTTCGTCTCTGGGTAAGCTCTCCAGGTGCTCTATCGTATTTTTAATTTGATTTTTCAAAAATGGCGGGACAATCGTATTTAGCTTCATGAAAGTTGAAGCGATACTCTTAATGTACTGGGGGGAAAAATACTGCATCATGCGCGCCGCCAGGAACAGGCTGACCGCTTCCGGCTGGGTAAAGGTGATGGGGGGCAGGAAATATCCCTCGGCGATGCCGCGCTTGCCCCCGTCCTCCCAGATGGGCACGTTGAGCTCTGATTCCAGGGCTTCGAGGTCGCGGTAGACTGTCCTCTTACTTATCGAGCATCTCCGGGCAATTTCTTCTACTTCTAGACCAGACGGATATTGCCACAGCAATACCTGCAGCCGGAGCAGCCTGGCCGTGCGGTCTCTTTTCCTGACGCTTTTACTCATTCGTCGCTCTTTTTGAGAGGGGCTTTTAACCTTATTATAGCACCACCGATTTTCAGCACAAAATGCGTGTTTCCAGCCTCGTTTCGGCGTGCCAGTATAGGTGACAAAATACCATGTTAAAATCGGGTGGTTGCACCCCTCGGTAGACTGTATATATAATGATATATCTGCAATATTGATATGTGTTAAACTAGACCATATAGAATCGACCGATTTTTATACAAAAAAAGCAGAAAGGAGGAAGATAGCAAATTCGACAGAAATCAATGATGATACATTCTTCACAGATAACCATTCCGGTAACAGGCGAAATAAAATTAGTACGGGAGGATAGAAAGTGAAAAAGGGTTTATTCATCGTATTAGCTATTATTATAGTAGCTATGCTCGCCCTGGTCGCTTGTGGGAAAACGACTACTACCACGACTACTCCTGCGACGACTACTTCAATCAAACCCACGACGACCGTTCCTGCCACCACCCCGGCCACAACGACCACCACCGCCAAACCAACCACCACGTCAGCAACACCCAAGTACGGCGGGACATTAAGGCTTAGCCGGTTCACCTCCGAAGGACCCAGCGTCGGCGACCCCCTCAAGCACGCGGGCATGAACAGCTTCTATGAAGCCACCCCGGCCCTGGAGACGCTCCTCCGCGCGGACGCCTCCGGCGCCCTGATACCCTGGCTGGCGACCGCCTATACGGTCGATGTCCCGAATAAGACTATCACCTTAAGCATCAGGCAGGGCATCAAATTCCATGACGGTACGACTTTCAACGCCGATGCCGTTCGTTGGAACCTGCAGTACCGCATGGACGGCAAAATGGCGGCCATGAAGTCGTTCGCTTCGGTATCCGTGGTGGATCCTTATACCGTTAAAATCACCCTGTCCTCGTGGGACAGCACCATCCTCGGCAACCTTGCCTCCGGCCCCGGCATGATGATTTCTCCCACCAACTATCTCAATAACGGCGCCGACTATGCTGCCAACAATCCCTGCGGCACCGGGCCGTTCATCTTCCAGGACTGGAAAAAGAACGATACCATCACCTATGTCAAGAACCCCAACTACTGGCAGCCCGGCAAACCCTATCTGGACAAAGTACAGTGGGTCACCGTTCCTGATATGAACACTAAGGCGATGAGCTTCCAGGCTGGTGAGCTGGATGTCGTTATGACGATGGACCTGCCCCAGATACAGATGCTCAACAAGGCCAACTACACCACGCTCCACCAGGTAATCGGCTCGGGCGCTGACGGCTTTGTATTCTCCTCGGCCAACGCC
Source organism: Dehalococcoidales bacterium (assembly GCA_050014355.1). Classification (GTDB taxonomy): domain Bacteria; phylum Chloroflexota; class Dehalococcoidia; order Dehalococcoidales; family RBG-16-60-22; genus Fen-1077. The sequence continues at coordinate 2,665 of JBEKDL010000020.1, forward strand.
AGCTCCCCCTGGTCTAATGTCCTGGTGCGCCAGGCAGCCATGTACGCCATCAATACCAAGGAATACACTACGGCGCTCTTCGGCGACGAGGCCGCGCCCGCCAACCAGATGGTCGGCGTCAGCAGCTGGGCCTACAATCCGGACATTGTCGGTTATCCCTTTAACCTGGACAAGGCCAAACAGCTGTTAAACCAGGCCGGCTACCCCAACGGATTCAAGTCTATTATCTACGGCTCACAGGACCCCACGACGAACAAGCGGGCGCTCGCTATCCAGGACTACCTATCGAAGGCCGGCATTACGCTGGACGTTCCCATCATCTCCACCGCCCAGCTGATGCAGCTCTATAGCGGCGGCATAGGCTGGGAAGGTCTCATCGGAGACTCGCTTGGCCAGAGCACCGACCTTGTCGATACGATGAACAGGTACTACACCGGCGGCGGCATGATGTTCGTATCCATGTTGACGCCTCAAGACTATCTTGATGCGATGAAAAAAGCTGTCGCCGCGCCCGACCAGGCGACCAAGGCCCAGGCAATCAAAGATGCCCAGAAGCTCTTCATCGACAAGTATTGCCTGCTGGCGCCTCAGGACACCCGGTACGACAACGCCTTCGAACAGAAGTACGTGCGCGATGCCGGTATCTTGAGGAGCGTCAATACCCAGATGTGGACGCCCGAGACCGCGTGGCTGGATAAATAGCTCTGAACAGGAAAGAGAGCTAAGCTTTGGGTAAGCGCCGGGGCGCTGAATTCAGCCTCCCCCGGCGCTGCCCGGTTTAAAAAAGGGCTTCCGCAACCAGCGCTGAAAGGCGGATTTAGCTTGGTAGCTTATATCGCCCGCAGACTGATACAAACATTAGTCGTTATATTTCTCGTCACCCTGTTGACTTTCATGCTGCTTCAGCTTGTCCCGGGCGACCCCGTGATAACAATGCTCGGGGGGCAGGGCACACTGGAGCAGATTACGGCGTTACGCCAGGAACTGTGGCTCGACAGGCCGATAGTCGTCCAGTACTGGCACTGGCTTTCCAGCGCGGTCCAGGGCAACCTGGGCCGGTCCATCCAGTTCAACGACCCCGTAACTTCGGTAATTTTCTCACGTTTGCCGTATACCCTCTATCTTTCAGCGATAGCTCTTATTATCAGCCCTATTATCGGCATTTTACTGGGCGCCATCGGCGCGATACGGCGCGGCAAGTTCATCGACCCGTTTATCAGTCTGCTGGCCAATATCGGCGTCGCCATTCCAGTATTCTGGCTCGCCATCCTGGGAATATATTTCTTAAGCTTCAAGGTCCATATATTTGCCATTCAGGGCTTTACCTGGCCGACGGAAGACCTCGTTAAAAGTATCAAGCAGACCGTAATGCCGGTAATCTGCCTGGCGATACCGGCAGTGGCCGTCATGGCGCGCCAGACGCGCTCCAGCGTGCTCGAGGTGATACGCCAGGACTATGTCCGGACGGCGATGGCCAAAGGGTTGAGGGAGCGCCAGGTGGTAATGAGACACGTTTTAAAAAACGCGATGATTCCGGTCGTTACCCTGCTGGGTCTCGAGGTACGCGTTCTCTTTGGCGGGGCGGTGTTGGTGGAGACAGTTTTCAATATTAACGGCATGGGGCGGCTGATGGTCTCCTCCTGCTTTGCCAAGGACTTCCCGGTATTACAGGGAGCCGTCCTCATTATTGCGCTGGGAATCGGCGTGGCTAACCTGCTGGTTGATATTTCTTACGGCTGGCTGGACCCCAGAATTAAATACGAATGAGTATTACCGATGTTTAATAGCGAAAAAGTGCATCAAATACCGGCCGCCAACCCGCCGCATATCAGCGAAGGACACCGCATTTTCAAAGTGGTGTTCGGGCGGTGGATTGTGGTGGTGAGCTCGGTTATTATATTGATTTTGATACTTGTCGCTATCTTCGCGCCGCTGCTGGCCCCCTATAATCCTAACGAAACGCATTTAAGCCTTATCAACCAGGCCCCCTCCCAGGCCCACCGGCTGGGAACGGACGACCTGGGGCGTGACATACTTAGCCGGCTCCTCTACGGGTCAAGGATTTCAATGCTGGTAGGCATCGTGGCGGTCAGTATCGGTGGTATTTTCGGCATGGGCCTGGGGTTGCTGGCCGGTTACTACGGAAAGTGGATACAAACCATCATCATGCGCTGTGTCGATGCTCTGATGTCGATCCCGCCGCTTATTTTGATACTAGCAATAGCGGCGGTGCTCGGCGCCGGCCTGTACAACGTGCTCATCGCTATCGGTGTGGGGTTGTTGCCCACCTACGCCCGCATGATGAACGGCCAGATACTTTCGCTCAAGGAAAACGATTACATTCTGGCTTCGCGCGCCATAGGCGCCAACAATTCGAGGATTATGTTCCGCCACCTTCTCCCCAATTCCTTTCCTCCGCTGCTGGTGCTGATAACGCTCAACATGGGCACGGCCATTTTAATGGAGGCATCTTTAAGCTTCCTGGGCGTCGGTATTTCACCGCCGACGGCAACCTGGGGTGCGATGGTTTCCGGCGGCCAGATGTACATCCTGACCCAACCATTGCAATCCTTTATACCGGGTATTTGTATTTTGTTGGTCGTGCTCGCTTTCAACATGGTGGGTGATGGCTTACGTGATGCCCTGGACCCGAGGCTGCGGGGAACGCTTTAGTTAGTTGATGATTTTGACGGAAACGAGGAGCTTGAATGGACGCGATATTCGGCCAGGGAAAAATATCCCGCAGGGAATATGAAATTAAAGCCGAACGCAACGTCGCCGTGACGATGAGCGATGGCGTGAACATCGATGTGGACATCTTCAGACCGGATACCAAAGGCAAATTCCCGGTGCTGTTCGGGATATCTGTTTTTAATAAAGATGTGCAGTCGGACCACATCTGGCCGGCATCGACGAGGAGCCGCCGTATCCGCGGCATCCCTGATGCCTGCCTGGAGACGGCCAACACCGATTTTTTCGTCAGAAGGGGGTATGTTAATATCATCGGCAGCGTACGCGGGACGGGCCGGTCCGGCGGCATTTACCAGTACTTGAGCGCCAGGGAAATCCAGGACACCTATGAAATTATCGAGTGGGCGGCCGGGCAGCCGTGGTGCAACGGTAATGTGGGCATGGTGGGGCTGGGCTACTATTCCGCGCACCAGCCGCTCGTCGCCCAGCTGCAGCCGCCGCATTTGAAAGCACTGGCGCCCATCGGCACGTTCTGGGACAATTACCGGCATTTCTGGTGGCCGGGCGGCGTGCTCCAGAAAGGCTTCCTCCGTTGGCTGCTTTCCATCACCAACTGTGACATTCATCATGAAAAAAGCGTCCTCCGGGAAGAGTTAGGAGATAAGAGGTATAAGGAGACTATCGCCCGCGCCCTGGAAAATATAGATATCAAGGCTGCCCCAGAAATAGTTGATGCCCTGAAGAATTACAGCCAAACGGGCAACGTCAATTACCTTGACATCGTGCTGCATCCCCTGATGTCCGTATACTGGAAAGAGCGCGGCTCTGAAATCGATTTCAGCAAAATCAAGGTACCGGCTTACTTCGGCGGCGCGAACCACCGCCCCAGCGTCGCTTATTACTGGAACGACTTTAAAATGCCCCGGAAAATGCTGCTGTTTCCCCCCAGCTATCTGGACCGGCCCTTCTATCAGTTTACCTGGGAGCTGTTGCGCTGGTTCGATTACTGGCTGAAGGGCTTCGATACTGGCATCATGGATGAGCCGGCCGTAAAGATATTTATCAGGGGTGCGGACGAATGGCTCACGGCCAGCGGCTATCCCGTGCCCGGCACGAAATGGATTCCTTTCAACCTGCATGAGAACCAGAGCCTCTGCGAGATAGAGCCGTGGCCGGATGGCGCCGCGCTTTCCTATGATGATAGCCCCTCCAACCACGGATTCCTGAAATATTACTCCGCGCTGATGGTGGAAAACATGGAGGTGGTCGGCCCGATTGTTTTAAATCTGTTTGCATCGTGCCGGAGCACCGAGATGATATTGACCGCCAATGTTTACGATGTAGACCCGGAGGGTAAGGAAACACTCTTGAACTGCGGGTGGTTGCGGGGCTCGCACCGCTTACTGGACGCAAAGAAATCGAAACCGTGGCTCCCGGTGCATACGCATGACAACCCCCAGCCCCTGGTACCCGGACAGATATACGAGTTTAATTTGGATATCTGGCCGGTGGCTAATCTGTTCAAGGCCGGCCACCGGATGATGCTGAAAATCAGCAGCTCGGATGAAACGCCGGAAAACCTTTACCAGGTGGGCCATGAGCACCTCACCAGCCAGACGCCCAATACAGTCACCATTTATCATAATGCTCAATACCCTTCCCATTTGCTGGTTCCGGTAACCCGGGGCAATATCATCGGCACTTATGTTTCGGGCGGGGACATCAGTTTGAAGAGCCGGGAGTTCATGAAGCTTAAATAGTCCGGCAATATCCTGACTGTAATAAAGAATGTCAGGCCTCGCACAGGAGGTCGGGCGCGAGGCCTGACTTCATGTTATCGATTAAATTGCAGGTAGATTTGTCACTCCGACCGTAGCGCCTCGATAGGATTCAACCGGGAAGCGCTCCAGGCAGGATAAAAACCGAAGAACAAGCCGATGGCAACCGAGACCGATACGGCCAGGATTACCACATCCGTGGTGACAACGGTTGTCATCCATCCCAGATAATTAACCAGGTACGAGCCTCCCCAGCCTATTGCGGTTCCGATGATACCGCCGGTAAAAGTGAGCAGCGCCGAATCAATCAGGAACTGAATCCAGATAGCCGATTCCTGGGCGCCCAGGGCCTTCCGTATACCTATTTCTCTACGCCTCTCCATGACGGATACCAGCATAATATTCATCACGCCGATGCCGCCGACGAGAAGTGAAATACCGGCGATGGCTCCCAGCAGGAGCGTCATGCTTTCGGTTGACGAGGAGATGGTGCTGATGAGTTCATCCGAGGAGCTCACGGAAAAGTCGTTATCATCACCCAGGGCGATTTTATGACGCGTCTGCAATAAAGTAGTGATATCGTCTTTTACCGTACTCATCTGATTTTTATCGGTAACCAGCACGTCTATGGAATTGATGGTGTGTTGGCCCGTGGTGGTAACCGAACTCGACATTATCCCCTGCAAGGTAGTTAAAGGGATTAAGATAGTCTGGTCGGTTGAATTCATCATGGATGACCCCTTACTTTCCATTAGACCGATAACAGTAAAAACGGTATTGCTCATTCTTATTTTCTGGCCGACAGGGTCATCCTCACCGAAAAGCGTGGTAGCGACTTCAGATCCGATGATCGCTACTTTCGCCTTGGTGTCATACTGATATTGAGTGAAATAATCACCCTCGGCCACGACGATGTTTAACACCTGCTGGTATTCAATCGTCACGCCGGTAATCCTGACCTGCATATTCTGGCTGCCGAAAATAACCTGCGCGTTCGAGGTAGCATAAGGAGCGACAGCGGTGATACCTGAAACATCTGCGGCAATAGCGTTGGCATCTTCCAAGGTCAAAGTGCTGGCCGAGCCAAAACCCATCCGGACGCCGCCCGAAGAAGAGGAACCCGGCTGGACATAGACAATGTTCGTACCCAGGCTGCTGATACTACTGATGATACTCGCCGTCGTCCCTTTACCGACCGACATTAAGATAATGACGGCGGCGACGCCGATAACTACGCCCAGAATCGTTAAAAAGCTTCTTAGCTTGTGCGTTATCATGGTAACCCAGGCAGTAAACAGCGGACGAAGCATTTTTTTCTTCATAGCTTTTCCTCGCTTATTACCTGCCCATCCTCAATGTGAATAATCCGCTGGCAATAACGGGCTATATTCGGGTCGTGAGTAATCATCACCAGGGTGATATTCTGCTCGGTATGCAATTTGCTCAGAGTGTTCATTATTTCTTTGCTGGACTTGCTGTCCAGATTACCCGTCGGCTCATCGGCCAGGATGATCGGCGGGTCTTTAGCCAGCGCCCGGGCCACGGCCACCCTCTGCTGCTCACCGCCGGAGAGCTCGTTGGGGCGGTGGTGGATACGGTCTCCCAGCCCCATTTTAATCATAGCCTCTTTAGCCGCCTGAATATTGTCTTGGCCGGCATATTCCTGGCCCAGTTCCACGTTATCTATCGCTGAAAGATAAGGCAGCAGATTGAAACTCTGGAAGATAAAGCCTATCTTCTGCCCGCGCACTCTCGACAGCTCCCGGCCACCAAGATTACCAACTTCTTTCCCTTCCAGCAAATAGCTGCCGGAAGTGGGCTTGTCCAGCAACCCGATAAGGTTAAGAAGGGTGCTTTTCCCGGAGCCGGAGGGCCCCATGATGGCCACCATCTCACCCTTATCAATGTTGAGATTAACTCCCTGAAGCACGGTCAGCTCCCTTTTACCCATAGGATAGGATTTAATGATATTTTGCAGCTGTATCATGTTAGAACCCTCCCGGAGGCCCGCCGCTCGGCCCTCCACCGCTTATGGATTGTAGCTGCTGCTGCGTACTGACCGTCTTAGCGCTGGAAGAGGAAGAAGAGCTTGATGAAGTGGTGGTCTTGATAACTACCTGTTCTCCTTCCGTCAGTCCGCTGGTTACTTCGGTGTAAGTGCCATCGGTCATACCGGTCTGTATTACACGTGTCTCGGTGCTGGTGCCTTTTACCACCTGGACGGTGCTGTTGCCACTCACGCGCGTGATGGCCTTGCTGGGGATTATCAGGATATTGCTTTTCTGCAGGGAGATAATACTGACGGTGGCCGATAATCCGTCCTTCAGGGACACGGTCTGGTTCGAGGTGCTGCTCGCCGAGGTCGTCGCTGATGTAGCCTGGGGCATGACGGCAGGTGTGCTTATATTACCGGTTGTACCCATAGCGGGTGGTGTCCCGGTCGGAATTCCGGACGGTGCGGTCCTGTTGGCCGATTGCGCCGGTATCTGCGTGGTTGTGCTTTGAGTTGTGGTGGTAGTTGTTATAGGTACAAGTGAGGTTATATTAACGGTGACTGAATAGTTGACCACACCCGATGATACCGTGGCGGTGGGTGATATTTTAGTCACTAATGCCGGGAAGCTCTCGTCCGATAGCGCAGTCAGAGAAACGGTGGCGTTTCCCCCCAGCTTGACGGAGAAGATGTCATCTTCAGTGACCAGTATTTTCGCGGAAAACTGGTTGGCGTCAGCGATGGTCATGGCTACCGTACCTTTGTATACCTCATCGCCGCCGGCCACTTTAACTGAAGAGATGAAACCATCGAAGGGAGCGATGATAATCGGGCTTTTACCGTTAGCTTCATCCAGGTCGCTCTGGGCATCCGCTACCGCTGACGTGGCATCGTTCACATCCAGCTGGTCGTTTGTTACGGCTAGTCTGGCGTCATCCACGGCTTGCTGTGCCGTCGCCACCGCGGCGATAGCGTCATTAACGGCTATTTGCGCATCCTCGAGGTCCAGGTTGGCCTTGTCAAGCGCGTTCACCTTTTGCGCCACCTGTAAAGCGACGTCGGCGGATGTCGTGGTGCTGGTGCCACCCAACAATTCTTTCATGTCTCCCAATAAGCCTTTGTCGAGTGGGACTTCTGGATCGCCGTGCAGTGTTTTATAAGTATTCTGGTAGAGACTATACCAATAAGCATAATTTTCGGTACCTAGCATCATGCTCTTGGCCAGCTGCAAGGTGTAGTTGGCATTGTCAATTTCGTCCTGAAGCTTTTTGACTTGCTGTATGTCGTAGAGTGAATTGTTAGCCGAAGTCACCGCTATCTGCGCCGTAGAAACGGCGAACTCTTTCTGGGTGACCGTCCGCTGGGCCTTGGTCACGTTGTTCTCGGCGGTGGTAACCGCCCGCTGCGCTGTGGTGAGTGTCTGTTGTTTGCTGGAAAGCGAACGCTGTGCGGTTTCCAGGGTTTGCTTATATGTTTTCAATTGCTTGTTCCACTCCGACGTGTCCAGCTTCGCAAGCTGCTGACCCTGTTTTACGGTCTCGCCTTCGGTCACCAGGACTTCTTCCACGTAACCGGCCATTTCAAAAGCCAGGTCTTCCGTGCGGGATAGTGCTAGGTTGCCGGTGCCGGTGACCGATTCTGACAGACTGCCTTTCTGCACGGAATAGGTCTGCGTTTTAACGGTGGAAGTTGTTTTAGAGCCGCAGCCTGCAAATAAAGAGACGACACTTAAGATGACCAGGATTGCGCCTATAATTTTGAGTTTTTTCACGTTGACCTCCTAAAATTGTCTTAAAACAATAGTGCTGACTGAATTTTGTTTTGCTATTGAGACTTGGTGGTCGGTGCGGGGCCGGTGGGTAGAACGCCGCCGTTAGGAGCGCCGCCGGGCATCGTACCATTATTAGAGAAACCGAGCGCTTCCCGCAGGGCTGTTTCCGTGACGCCGAGCTTCGTGGCGGCGGAAGCTAAATCCAGGGCTCCCTGCGATGTGTTGCCCAGCGCATCTGTCAACTGCTGCTGGGTCACGCCGAGCTTTGTTGCCGCGGCTGCCAGGTCCATGGCCGGTACTCCGGGCTTTTCGCCGGTGACATTGCCCGAGGGCGGGAGAGGCATAGTCCCGTTGCTGCTGGCGTTAGAGGGCGGTGTTTGCTTCCCTGTCGAAGGGATGGTGGCTGAAGGGGTCGGCTGCGCATTGGACGGTACCTGTGCCGTGGGCGATGCCTGCGTGGCAGCCGGCACGCTTTCTGCCTGGCTGCATCCTGCTGCGACGGTTAGCGCCGCGCCGATGAGAAGAGCTGTACAGAGTGATTTTTTCCAGTCCATTTTTTCCTCCTGTAATTTGTATTTTTTTATCCGTATTCAGCTTAACGCTGGATAAGATTCACCAGACAGTGCCTGCAATCATCAAATGTGGCTTTCAACCATGATTTGCCTGATTTATTTAAATGACGCCTGTCACCGCGCGGCGCGGTAATGCATGACTGGAGTTACATGCAACAGGGACACTAAAGGGCTATAATGCAGGTATGAAGATGAGCACCCCACGTTCGGATGAGATACGGTTAATACGTGTTGCCGCCTTTCTCCTGATAGGCTACGTAATCGTGTCTTTCGTGCTCAACCAGGTGTTCCTATCGCCCCAGCCGCCCCAGCCGCCGTTTCAGCAGCAACAGGCCCAGTGGTACGTCAACTATCCTTATTACATTTGTTACCTGTGCATCGCCCTTGTCTGTCTTATTCTGGCCTACTGGCCGTGGCTACAGGCAAAGTTGAAGCAGTATTTCATTCCGCTGGTGGTGGCTGTCATCGCGATATCGCCGGTCATTATCAATCAGTTCGCAGTACCCCAGTCGCCCTTCGGTCCCCGGTTCGGCTCGCCGGAGGCTACGATACTGGCGATGATGCCTTTCCTGTTTGTGGCGATATTGCTGGTCGCCTGGCAATATCGGTGGCAGTACACCCTATTCGTCATCCTGGGAATCACGGGATTAAATCTGGGTGTGAAATGGTCTTCCATCGGGCCGGGGACACAACCTTTTCAGGGAATTCTGGCGGTGTATTTAATCCAGACGGTCAGTTTCCTGGTGGTAGGTTTTTCCATCAGCTTCCTGATGAGCCGCTTGAGAGCGCAGCAGCAGTCCCTGGAGGCGGCCAACAGCCAGTTGACGCAGTACGCCAGCACACTGGAGCAGCTTGCCACGAGCCGCGAGCGTAACCGGCTGGCGCTGGAGCTGCACGATACCCTGGCGCATACTTTGAGCGGCCTGGCTGTCCAGATGGAAACCATCAAGGCCTACTGGGATGTCGATAAACCGACGGCGCGCTCTATACTGGAGAAATCTCTGGCAGCCACCCACCTGGGACTGGAGGAGACCCGCCGGGCGCTCAAAGCGCTGCGCGCGAGTCCCCTGGACGACTTGGGGTTAGCGCTGGCTTTGCGCAAAATGGTCGAAGACATGGCGTCGCGCGCCAATTTGACACTGGATATGCCGGAAATCATCATGGTGCCGCCCCTGACACCCGATATTGAACAGTGTATCTACCGGGTGGCGCAGGAGGCTGTCACGAACGCCGTCAAACATGCCAGCGCCAAAAAACTGACGGTCAAATTAGAGTTCGCGGAAGGAGGGGCCGCCCTCTCTGTGATTGACGATGGTATCGGCTTTGACGTGGAAAAAATCGATAAAACAAGTCATTTCGGGCTGGCGGGCATGCAGGAACGCGCCAGGATGGTGGGCGGTGAGCTTCACATTATCAGCAAACCGGGTTCAGGCACCACGGTAATATTGACTCTAAAGCAGGTAAAACAGCTATGAAAGTAATCATTTGTGATGACCAGGCCATCGTCCGGGACGGGCTGGAGATGCTGCTGAAGCTGGAGTCTGATATCGAAGTGGTCGGCCTGGCCGATGACGGGGCCGCGGCCGTGGAGCTGGTTGCGAAAAAGAAACCCGACCTGGTATTAATGGACCTGAAGATGCCGGTGATGAACGGCGTGGAAGCCATCCGCCAGATAAGGGCAAAACATCCCGATATCAAAGTCCTCGTCCTGACCACCTACGACGATGATGAATGGGTCTTCGATGCGATACAGGCCGGGGCATCGGGTTACCTGTTAAAAGACACCCCCCGTGACGAGGTCGTCAAAGCTATCAGGGGCACGGTGACAGGCAAGACTTATGTCGACCCGTCGGTAGCGGGGAAAGTGCTGCGTCAGGCATCCAGCCACCAGACCCAGCCGGCCACGCTGGTTACCAGCAAGTTGACCGACCGCGAAATAGAGGTATTACGTTTAATCGCCAAAGGTTTTAGCAACACGGATATCGCCGGGCGTTTGTTCCTTTCCGAGGGGACGGTGCGTAACCATGTCAGCGCTATCCTGGCCAAGCTGGGTGTGGCCGACCGTACACAGGCCGCTGTCATCGCCATCCAGCACGGGCTGACCGATAACAGGTAAAAGCGTTGTCCGGCACAGTCCGCGAAGGACTTGATTCCCCCCTGATTTCATTTCCCAAGCTGTTTTCTGGTCGGGCCGCGCTGCGACAAATTGACAAATCACCGTGAAGGTGAGAAATTGTAACCGTAGCCGGGCATGTTAGCCTGGAGGCAGATATATTGCTCAAGGATAAAGTGGCCATCATCACCGGGGGCGCTTCGGGGATAGGGCGGGGTATCGCCATTAAGTTCGCCGAGGAAGGCGCCTCGGTCGTGGTCGTGGACATCGCGGAGTCGGAAGGAAAAAAGACCGCCAGGGCGGTTTCCCGAAAGGGCGCCGGCGGTATTTTCATTAAATGCGATGTCACCAGCCGCCGCCAGGTACAGGAGATGGTCGGTAAGACTATGGCCAAATTCGGGCGGATAGATATCCTGGTGAACAACGCCGGAGGCGTGCCGGGGGCGGGGTCGGGCTCGATTAATGATATTACCGAGGCGCAATGGGATAAAATCGTCGACCTGAATTTAAAAGGCCAATTCTTATGTTGCCAGGCGGTGGCGCCTCATATGAAAGAGAAAAGGTATGGCAAGATTATCAATATTTCGTCTCTGGGTGCCGTGCACCCGCCGGCCTCGATTGTCCATTACCATGCCGCTAAGGGAGGAGTCCTCTCTTTGACCAGCAATCTGGCCTTCGAGCTGGCGCGCTTTAATATCAACGTGAACGCGATTCTTCCCGGGCCGGTGCGTACCGATTTTTATACCGGGATACTGGAAAAGGTGCCGGATAAGGAAGCCTTTTTCACCGAGCTGGGCCGCAAGGTGCCTTTGCAGAGGCTGGGCACGCCGGAAGATATCGCCGGGGTAGCGCTGTTCCTGGCTTCCGAGCTTTCCTCTTACGTTACCGGCGAGGCCATACGCGCCGGGGGAGGACTACCTTTATCGCCCGGTTAGCTTTCGCGTTGCTACATTCATAAATATCGCGGGGGAGAGAAACATGGCCAGAGGCTACATGGGGAAAATTCTCAAGGTGGATTTGTCCCGGAATGAGCTCAAGGATGAGTCTATCGATGAGAAATTGTGCCGCGATTTCCTCGGCGGTTACGGGATGGCCGCACGCATCATCTTCGATGAGCAGCCGGCAGGTGTCGACCCCCTCGGACAGGATAATATCCTTAGCTTTTTGACCGGCCCCTTTACCGGCACCCCCGCCATCTCCGGCACCAGGTTCACCGTGGCCGGCAAGTCGCCGCTCACAGGCTGCTGGGGAGATGCCAACTCCGGCGGCAACTTCGGCGCTTATCTTAAATTCGCCGGTTACGATGCGGTATTTTTCAAGGGCATCGCCGAAAAACCGGTCTATCTACTGATTGATAACGGAAAAGCATCGTTAAGGGATGCCGCTAATCTCTGGGGCAAGGACACTTACGAAACCGAAGACGCGCTGAAAGCCGAACTCGGCCAAGATACTACCGTGGCCTGCATCGGCCCGGCAGGCGAGAAACTCTCGCTCATCGCCGGCGTGGTGGATAGTAAAGGTCATGTCGCCGCCCGCTCCGGCCTGGGCGCGGTAATGGGGTCGAAAAATCTCAAGGCCATTGCCGCCAGGGGTGGGCTGAAAGTACCTCTCGCTGATGAAAACGCGGCGCGGGCGTTGAGAAAAAAATACCTGGCGCAGCTGGGCGGGGATGTCGATAACATGAGGAAGTACGGCACGACTTTCGTCACCGTGAGCGCCGTCGAGTCCGGCGACTCGCCGGTGAAAAACTGGGGTAGCGCAGCGGTAAGAGATTTCCCGGACGCTAAATCGCTTGGTAGTGAAGTGGTAGCGGCGCGCAAGCTCAAATCGACGGCCTGTTATAATTGCCCCATCGGATGTGAGGCCTTCATGAGGGCGGGTATGGGTGAATATAAATATGAGGCCGGCTCGCACCGGCCTGAATACGAGACCATTGCCATGCTGGGCAGCAACTGCCTGAATACGAATATCGAGTCTATCATCAAGGCCAACGATATCTGTAACCGCTACGGCATCGATACCATTTCTGCCGGGGCTGCGATTGCCTTTACGATGGAATGCTACGAAAAGGGGCTTATCACCCAAAAAGACACTGACGGCATCGAGATGACCTGGGGCAATCACCGATCAATGGTAGCGATGATAGAAAAAATGGCCAAGCGGGAAGGATTCGGCGATGTAATTGCCGATGGCGTCCAAGCCGCCGCGAGGAAAATCGGCAGGGGGGCGGAAAAGTACGCGATTCACGTACGCGGGCAGGAGGTCCCGGCCCATAATCCGGCGGCTGGATTCAGTTTGGCCACGACCTATATCACTAACGCCACCCCGGCCCGCCACACGCAGGGTTCCGAGTTGCACCACCTCAAGGGACTGATTCCCGACTTCGATAAAAAGTCGGCCGCCGCCATGGCCGGGGCTTTTAAACGGGGCAGCAACTTCCAGCATGTCTTAATGTGCTCCGGGATGTGTCTCTTCGTTTATATGGCCTTGCCTGATGTGAATGTCATCGCCGAGTTTATGAAGGCTATTACCGGCCGGGATGTTACTATTGATGAGCTCGTGAAGACCGGGGAAAGAATCGCCAGTATGCGCCAGGCTTTCAACCTCCGTGAGAAAATAAACCTGCGGCAATTTGCAGTCCCCGGCCGCATTCTCGGCCGTCCGCCGCAGTCGGAAGGCCCGCTGGCCGGTGTCACCGTCAACGCCGAAGCGCTGGTCGCCGATTATCTGAAAGCGATGGACTGGGACTTGAAAACCGCTACACCCGGTAAAAAGAAACTCAGTGAACTGGGACTGGAAGATGTCGGGTCACAGCTTGGGGTTTAGCAATTTAAAAGGAGGCACTGCCATGAAAAACCTGAAAGGGAAGGTCGCTATCGTTACCGGGGCCGCCAGCAAGAGGGGCATGGGCCATGCCATTGCCTTGAAGCTGGCGGATGAAGGGGCGGATGTGGTCATTACCGATAAGTTGATGGCGCCGCGGAGCCTCTTTCCCGGAGATGAAGGGTGGGGAGGCCTGGACGCCGAGGTGGCTGAAATCAAAGCGCTGGGACGCGAAGGCCTGGCTATCATGGCGGATATCAGCAAGAGTAGTGAAATTGACATAATAATGGGCAAAACCCTGAAAAAGTTCGGGAAAGTGGATATCCTGGTCCATTGCGCTGCCATACGTGGCCCGGTAGGTAAACCTGCCGTCGAGCTTTCCGAGAGCGAATGGCGGGCTATTCTGGACATCAACACCACCGGCGCTTTCCTTATTTCCAAAGCCGTGGCCAGGAGCATGATAGAAAAAGGCCAGGGCGGCAGAATCGTGCTGATTGCTTCGCAGGCGGGGACGCACGGAGTACCCGGCAGCGCCGCTTACTGCGTCTCCAAATACGGCGTCATCGGGCTGGTGAAGACACTTGCCATCGAGCTTGGACCGCACAAAATTAATGTTAATGCGATTAACCCCGGCGCTATCATCACCAACCTCCGTGATGAGTCTTTCGAAAAAATGAGCCAGGTGCAGGGCATTTCGTGGGATGAGGCCAGGAAGAAGGACTACGCCAGGATAAGCGCTAACATCCCGCTGGGCAGGCTCGGCACGCCCGAAGAGGTGGCCGACCTCGCTTATTTCCTCGTATCCGATTTATCCACCTATCTCACCGGGGAAACTATCGGCGTCACGGGCGGGTTCATTTAAAATAAGGACTAACGATGGACGCAATACTGGAGTTCGTTAAAAAATATTCCGCGGTCCAATACCGCGATATTCCGTCTCCGGCGGTAGAGGCCGTTAAAAAAGAGGTGCTGGACAGCCTGGCCACGGCACTGGGCGGTTCGGCGCAGGCCGGGGTCAGCGAGCTGGCGGACATGGTGAAAGAGTGGGGTGGGAATAAGCAGAGCACCATCATCGCTTATGGATTTAAGTGCCCCGCCCCTGACGCGGCCCAGGTCAACGCCACCATGGTCCACGCGTTAGACTACGATGACGGCCATCCGGTGGCCCAGGTACACATCGGCTGTGTAGCCGTGCCGACCTGTTTCGCCGTGGCCGAACGCGCGGGGGGCACCAGCGGGCGGGATTTGATTAAAGCGCTGGCAGTCGGAGCGGATTTCTTGGCCAGGCTGGGGCTGGCCAGCCGCCCGGGCGGCAGCCTGGTAAAATCCGGCTGGCACCCTACGCCGCTGTTCGGCTATCTCGGCGCCGCGCTTATGGCGGGAACGATTATAGGGCTCGATGACGCGAAAATGGTCAACGCGCTCGGCATCGCCTACCACCAGTGCGCGGGCAACTCCCAATGCGTCAGCGACGGCGCTTTGACCAAGCGGATGGGCCCCGGGATGGCAGCGCGGGGAGGCATCACCGCCGCGCTGATGGCCGAAAGAGGGATTACCGGCGCTAATAATGTCCTGGAGGGCGAGTACGGCCTGTTCCGGCAGTACCTCGGCGGGGATTACGACCGCAGCATCCTCCTGGCTGACCTCGGCGAGAGGTTCGAGGGCATGAACATCGGGTTCAAACCGTATTCCTGCTGCGGCTTTTCCCATCCGTTTATAGATGGAGCCCTGGCTTTAAGGTCGAAGCACGATATTAAGGTCGAACAAATTAAAAGTGTGACGGCTTACGGCGGCGAAACGGCTTACGCGATATGCGTGCCCCCGGAGGTCAAAGGCGTGCCGCGTAATACTGTAGACGCCCAGTTCAGCGTGCCCTGGGCGGTGGCCACGGCCCTCGTTAAAGGCAGGGTCGCCCCGGCGGATTTTACTTCCGAGGCTATCAGAGATGAAAAAGTCCTCGGTATTTCCCATAAGGTCAAAGGTGTTTTAGAGCCGGCTTACAACAGGCACGGCGTCGGTCCGGGCAGGCTTGAAATAGTCATGGAGGACGGCGCGGTCTACACCGAAGAGGTGACCCATTGCCTGGGGAGTACCGAGAGGCCGATGACCTTTAACGATATCACGGCCAAGTTCCGGGAAGGCGCCGCCGCCGCGCGAAAACCGGTTTCAAAAAAGTCAGTTGACCAGGTTATTAAATTGGTCGCCAATCTGGAAAGCTTGGCCGATGCCGCGGAAATTATACGGCTGCTGGCTTAAGACTTAATATACTCTAACGCATTTTTTCCGGCAATACGCCCGGAATTAAGCGCGAAGCCGAGCGTCGTGCCGGAAGCAGGGAGGAAACAATAGGTATCGCCGTAGAGACCGCCAGCGTCCGTCCCTACCGCGTAAAGCCCCGGAATAACCCCGCCCTTTTTATCGACTACCTCCATGTTATGGTTTATTTTTATCCCGCCCAGACTCCCCAGGAAAACGGTGTAGGCCTTCACCGCGTAAAACGGAGGCTCTTTCAGCGGCCGGAGGTACCGCGGCGCTTTAGCGAAAACAGGGTCGCGGCCCTGTACGCAATAGCCGTTATATTCATCCAGCGTCTTTTTAAGCTCCGCCGGGTCGATGCCAGTTTTCTGGGCTAATTCTTCAATCGAGCCCGCCACAGCCACATCAGGGTTCTTTTTCGAGAGAGCGGCTTTTAATTCAACGTCGAGGTCGGTCAGCCGGGTGCCGGGCATGTTCTTGTAGCCCACGTACTTATCGATGCCGTGTTCCGTCATATTCCGCCTGGCCGCTTCATCGAAGATGGAATAGCTGTAGCCTTCTTTAAGCCTTGCCACGGTGTTGCCCATGTAGCTATCGTTGAAAGCTACCGTCTCATCGCAGAAACGCTCCCCCTGCCGGTTGACCCAGAGGTAAGGCTGGAGGCCGGAGCATTCCAGATGCCCCATCATGCGGGCTCCAGGGCCGAAAGGGCCTGCTCGGAAAAAGTGCAGCACCCCCATGCCTTCTTCGGCGGCGCCGGACTCCCACGCCATGCGGATGCCGTCCCCGGTCTTTTCATAATTGCGGACGGGAATCAAATTAACCCCCAAGTCAAGGCCGCAATACTTTTTTATCCACTCTTGATTATTGCCGTAGCCGCCGCTGGCGATAATGACGGCCCCGGCACTTATCGTTTCTTGCTTTCCATCTCTTTCTATACTTACGCCCGTTACACCATCTTTACCCCGCCGGATTAGCTGCCTGACCGGCGTTCCCGTGAAGATTGTAGCGCCTTTTTCTTTCGCCCTTGCCGCAAGCGTTTTAATCATCGGCGAACCCCTGGCCCCGCTCGGGCCTTTCAGGATATGCACCGTGCGCAAGCCGTCCGGCAGGTTGGTCATCGCCTCGATGAATTCAACGCCCTGCCGCTGCAGCCAGTCGATTGTCCCGGCCGAAGCATCGATAAAAGCCCTGACCAGCCGCGGATTGGCCCGCCAGTGGCTGTAGTCCATCATCGCGCGGAAAGCATCGTCGCGCGAGTAGTTCATGTATATTTTCCGCTGCATCTCGCTTTCCACGGCGAACATGCCCTCGGCGAAGTTGGAGCTGCCTCCTAGGAAGCGCATTTTCTCGAAGAGGGCTACTTTAGCGCCGCCTTCCGCCGCGGTCAAAGCGGCTGCCAGCCCGGAAGCCCCGCCCCCGATGACTACAACGTCGTAACTGTTTGCTCCGGCATTTCCTGTTTTCACATTTCTCCCCAGGCGTCTTATTTGGTTAATGTTGAGGTGCAGTTAGGGCAGCGCGTAGCCTTGACCGGAATGCTGGAGTAGCAGAACGGGCATTCCCTGGTCGATGGCGCGGCAGGTGCCGCTAACTTTTTGGGGGCTGACATCTGTGCGATGGGGCGGACGACAAAGAAAAAGATAACCAGAGCTAGAATCAGAAAGCTGATAATGGTGTTGATGAACTGTCCGTAGTTGATAGTGACAGCGTGTGCAGCTTGAGCCGTTGCCAAAGTAGAATATGGGGCGGTGGGGGTTCCTTCCTTAATAACCCACATCAAATTAGAAAAATCTATTTTCCCCAGCACAAGCCCGATTGGCGGCATAATCATGTCTTTCACGAGGGAAGTGACTATCGCGCCGAAAGCTGCGCCGATGATGATACCCACCGCCATGTCCACCACGTTCCCCCTCATGATGAAGGCCTTAAAGTCTTTTATCATATTATTACCTCCCTATCAATATCAATTATTCAGTGCATTTTCCCTTTATCTTTCTCGAAGTAAGGCTCCCGGGTCATGCCTTCGCCGGCCAGCATGATTTCCAGCTGGATAATCGGCCGGTCCACCCGCGTAATCTCCAGCGGGCAGTGGGGAAAACCGGTGGGGATAAACACCATGGTCGGGCGCGTAAAAACGTGTTTTTCAAGCTCCGGCCCGAGATAGAGCACCACCTCCGCCCCGAAGTCCTCCGGGTCTTCCGGGTTGCCGCCATACCAGGCCAGGAACTCATCGAAGTTGTGAGTATGGCAGGGATTATTCGATTTAAACGGCTTTTTCACGAACTGGTGCCCCAGGTTCAAATTGTAGCTGAACATCTTGTGGTTCACCCACAACCCATCGAAGACCTGCCTTCCGTCTTCTTCGGCGAATATCTGCCGGCGCGGCGGGTAGGCGATAAATTTATCGTATTTTCCTGCCATGGCATACCTCCCGGTCTGATAAATCGGAAAAATTCTAGTCTATTTAGCGAGGCGATGTCAACGCGAGCGCCGTTAAGTTCCTTCTTCATTAGGTTTTTTATGCATACCTCACCCCCTGCCCCTCTCCAGCCTGTTCATTAGGCAATCCAGAAAATTCATGGCTGGAGAGGGGAGCAAAAAGGGAGAGGGGGCTGCGCCCCCTCTCAAAACTCTCCCCCTCTCAAACATTCTAATAAAGTCTCGACAAAGGTACACGGTTTGAGAGGGGGATAAAGGGGGTAAGCGGGTATCTTTTGGAAGACAATTGAAAAAAATATTAACCTTTACGAGCCGATTGTTACGATTGTGACGATTCTGTGACATTGAAATCGTATTTTGTGACGCCGGCGTGATGTATTTTACATAAAATATCTGCAACGATACAATAGCTGCAACCGCGAGAAAGGTAAAGGTCACTCCGGTCAGCGAAATTACATTAGGGAGGCGAAGAGGGGCGATGAATGTGGTTAAATTCAAAGGATGCCGGCGCTGCGGCGGCGACCTTTTCCTGGAGCGCGACCCGGATGGAATTAGTATCACCTGTCTCCAGTGCAGCGCTACCTATTATAAGCGTCTCGGTCCTCCGATTCGCCTGAAATTCAAAGCGAATAAGGTATACGTGCGTTAATTACTATTTTCTTCAGGTGCTTTCTGTTCGCGTTCCCTAAGCCAGCGCTTGATTTCGTCCAGGGCGGGCGGGGCGATATAGAAAATCTGGATATCCGCCGGGAACTGCACCTGGTGGTTTTCCCTCATCAGCAATATCCCGA
This sequence comes from Dehalococcoidales bacterium, assembly GCA_050014355.1. GTDB lineage: Bacteria > Chloroflexota > Dehalococcoidia > Dehalococcoidales > RBG-16-60-22 > Fen-1077. Next base: position 21,895 of record JBEKDL010000020.1, read on the forward strand.
TTTCGTCCGACTTTAAAGTCTCATCTATCCGGCGGGCGATACATTCGTTTCTCTTCTTGCCGATTTCGAGGTAAGCCTCGTAAACCTTGGAAACGACCTTGGGGCTTTGCAGCCCGATGAGTAGGCAGCGGTTCCAGTCCATGAACTCGGCCAGGATTTCGTTTTCTTCCAGGGCTTCCAGCTGCGCCTTTTTCTCCAGCCAGTCATTAACGATTTGATGGCTTTTTTCGCTAAGCTCTTTGATGTCTTTGCTGCCCGCTTCTCCGGATTCAGCTATCAGCTCATGATATATCCGGCTGACCGCGCCGAGTTTTCCCGCCAGCTCGGCGATCTGCCCGGCCGCCTGTTCCCAGTACCGGTTGAATTTTTCAATATATTCCTCCGGAGGCTCCGGGTTATCGAAGATAAGCGGGACAAAGAACAGTTTCCTGCCTTTCTTAAAGCTCTCGACGGGAGGTTTTTGTATCTTCCCGAGTTCCTCGGCCATGTATTTTCCTCAACCTTTGCTATACTGAAAATGCTGTCTAACGCAATGTCCTAGCGCACTTCTCGCAGACGACAAGCACCGGGATGAACCTGGTGACCGTCCTCATATCCTGAATCGGCTTTTCCAGGCCGCAGACGCGGCACTTGAACTTGATTTCCTTATCGCCTGATTTCCCGCTTTCAGCTTTTTCCTTCGCTTTCGCTGCCATATATGCTCCCTCAATTCGTATTATAGAGGCAACGGTACAACCTTCGAGGAGGTTATGATGCTGTCGCTTATTTCACCGTTGCCATCGATAACCGCCCGGCTACACACAATACAGTGCGACAGCCTGGCTTTAGCCCGGACGGTAACATTGTCCCACAATATTGCGTTTTCAACAACCGCGCCGTCATCCAGGCGGCAGTCCCGTCCCATCACCACCGGCCCGGTGACGCGCACTCCCTTGCCGATATGGCAGCCGCTGTCTATCATGACCGGCGGGATGACCGTGGCGGCGGGATGAATGGTAACATTTTCTCCGCGGCGGATGCCGTCTTTCCCCGGCGGAAACGGGCTGAAAATCGGGCTCTTTACTTTCATCGTCAGAAGGTCGGAGTTGAGAGAAAAATAAGTGCCCGGCGTCCCCATGTCCAGCCAGAAGCCGCGATAAGGATAACCGTAGACCGGCTCGCCGGCCTCCAGCAGCGAAGGAAACAGTCCTCTTTCAAACATGTAATGCTGACCGGCGGGTATATGTCCCAGGACTTCAGGCTCCAGGATATAGGTCCCGGCGTTTATCCAGTTGGTGGTGGCCTCGGCGAGAGGGGGTTTTTCGATGAACCTTTTCACCCTCCGGTTATTGTCTGTTTCCACCACGCCGAAGCGGCTGGGGTCGTCCACCCATGTTAAAGATATGGTGGCTCTGGCCTTCTTTTCACGATGGAAGGCCAGCATATCGGCCAGATTAAGGTCAGTGAAAAGGTCGCCATTGAGAACAAAAAAAGTGCTCTCTAGGTGTTTTTCGGCGTTTTTTACGGCGCCGGCAGTTCCCAGCGGCTCTTTTTCCACGCAATAGGTAAGCCGTATGCCGCATCTTGAGCCGTCACCGAAATAGCCCTTGATGACATCGGGGAGGTAGTTCAACGCTAAAATGATTTCCTCCACGCCGTACTGCTTGAGATAGGCGAAGGTATGTTCTATGGCGGGATGGTTCAGCACCGGAACAACGGACTTGGGGCGGTCCTCGGTTAGTGGGCGTAGACGCATTCCCGGCCCTCCTACCAGAATAACCGCTTTAGGTTTCGGCGGCTGATAAATGTTTTTAGTCATTATTATTTTCAGAGATTATTATAGCATCATTTGTTCGGGGAGAAAAAGTTGCGGTTGCCAAATAAACAGGATTCCTGTTACAATGGGACGTATTTTTTAGTCTTTGGCTCCACCGGATTAAACGATGTCACTGGCTCAAATTCTAGCTCTCATCATATTTGCTCTCATGTTCGCGGCCATCACCAGCGGAAAAATACACCGTTATATCGCCGCACTTATCGGCGCAGCGCTGATGATAGTAATAGTGTTCCTGATTGTCATGAAAAGCCCGCACGCTTTCTGGAGCGTGCTTAACCTGGCGCAGCTGGGTCACGCCAACTTCTGGCTGCCGGGGGCCCACCCCATCGAGTCCCAGGGCGTTAACTGGCAGACGATTATCTTTATCGGCGGGATGATGGTCATGGTCTGCGGGCTGGAAGCGGTGGGGTTTTTCCGCTGGCTCTGTCTATACACGGCGCGCCTGGCCGGCTGCCGCGTTGTCCCCATCCTGGTTTCTTTCATGCTATTGTCCGGGTTTCTCTCCATGTTCATCGATAGCATCACCGTCATGCTCTTTCTAAGCATGGTGACTATTGAGCTGGCGCGCCTGCTCAAGTTCGACCCGGTCCCGATAATCGTGGCGGAGATATTCGCCGCTAATACCGGCGGCAGCGCTACCATGAGCGGCGACCCGCCTAACATCATCATCGGCACCGCTTACGGTTTTACGTTCACTGATTTCGCCGTGAATACGGGACTCATTGCCTGGGCGGGCATGCTGCTTGCGATACTCTATTTTTACTTTGTCTTCCGCAAGTCTCTTAAACAGCAGACCGAACCCGCCGAGATGATGAAAGCCTGCCCTTTACCGGGTTCTGCCATTATTAACCCTTTGCTTTTCAGACTGGCTACAGGTGTTTTTATTACTACGGTGGTCCTCCTGATAACTCATGCGCAGACCGGGCTTTCGGTGGCGACTATCGGGGTGATTTCCGCCGTGCTATCAATAGCCATCTCCGGGCGGAAAGCGCCGAAAATACTGAAAAATGTTGATTGGCGCACCATATTATTTTTCTTCGGGTTATTCGTTTGCGTCAGCGGCCTGGAAGTGACTGGGGTGCTGGAAAAAGTAGCCAGGCTTATCGGGGATTTGTCCGGCGGCAAACTCACCATCGCGATGGCGTTTATCCTGTGGCTTTCCGCCTTTCTATCGGCGTTTATCGATAATATACCTTTTGCGGCAACCATGGTGCCTATCGTTAGCGACCTTTCCCACTCCGGCATGAGCCTGCCGGTGCTGGCCTGGGCGCTCTCGCTGGGCACGGATATCGGCGGCAACGCCACGCCCATCGGCGCCTCGGCCAATGTCGTAGGCACAGCGGTAGCGGAAAAGGAAGGCTATCCCATCGGCTGGGGAAGGTTCCTGAAATATGCTGCGCTGCCCATGGTCCTCGTCGTCGGCCTGTGCCACCTGCTGCTTATCTGGCGATACACTTAAGATAACACTGGTAAAGTGACCAATTGTCAGTTAATGTCAGGTTGCCGAAAGTTAACAATTTATAGTATAATTTGTTATCGCCCCTGTAGCTCAGGTGGATAGAGCACCAGCCTCCGAAGCTGGTTGCGAGCGTTCAAGTCGCTCCAGGGGCATTTCTAAAATTCGGAGCGGAAAATGGTAAAAGAAAGCAGCCTA
>JBEKDL010000021.1:0-24318 GCA_050014355.1 Dehalococcoidales bacterium
GCGCCACCTTCAGGACTGACCTTCATGAGCATGCCCTAGCAATCTCCAGCTAGTCGGTAAATCCGTTGAAATAGCTTCGCCCGCGCAAGGCGTACACCAGTGTTCGGGACAGGTTATTTGCCAGCGCTTTCTATCAACTGCCTTAATAATAGACAAGCCGTACCCTTGATGGTAGAATGGATGGGTTTTGCCAAGGAGGTGATAATGACCGTTGCGGCCGTCATCGGCGCCCAGTGGGGAGACGAAGGTAAAGGGAAAATAGTTGACATGCTCGCGGAGAAAGCGAAGTACGTGGTGCGCTTTTCCGGCGGAGATAATGCCGGACATACGGTAGTCAATCCCCAGGGAGAATTTAAACTCCGGCTGACACCTTCGGGTATCTTTTATCCCGGCGTCACCTCGGTTATCGGTAATGGGGTGGTCATTAACCCGGCGGTATTAAATAGCGAAGTAGACGACCTGAAATCGCGCGGTATCGATACTTCCCGGCTTCTCATCAGCGACCGCGCCCACCTGATTATGCCCTATCATATCCTCATTGAAGGCCTCGAAGAAGAAGCCCTGGGGGAAAAAGCCATCGGCACCACGCTCAAGGGCATCGGCCCCGCTTTTGCCGATAAAGTTTCCCGGGCCGGCCTCCGGGCTGGCGACCTTCTGGACAAGAAATACCTGCGGGAGAGGCTGGCGCTGGCGCTGGAGTATAAAAACAGGATACTAACACAAGTTTACGGGCAACCCGCCCTCTCACTGGATGAAATTTACGACCAGTATTGCCAGTACGCCGACCGCTGGGCACCGAGTATTTGCGACACGACCACCGTGCTGGCGGAGGCCGTCGCACACAAAAAACACATCCTCCTGGAAGGCGCCCAGGGGATGCTGCTCGACCCCGATTTCGGCACTTATCCGTTCGGCACGTCTTCCTCGCCGATAGCGGGCAACGCATGTTTGGGCGCCGGGATACCGCCCAACAAGCTCAACCACATTCTCGGCGTCTTCAAGGCGTTCCAGACGAGGGTCGGCGCCGGGCCGATGCCGACGGAATTGAACGACGATATCGGTGAATTAATACGCCAGCGCGGCCATGAATACGGCACGGTCAGCGGCCGTCCCCGGCGCTGCGGCTGGTTCGATGGCGTGGCGGCGCGCTTCAGCGCCCGCATCAACGGCTTTACCTCGCTGGTCATTACCCGCCTGGATATCCTCGACGTCCTGCCGAGCCTGAAGATATGCACCGCCTATAAGCTCGATGGCAAGACCATCGATTATTTCCCGGCCAGCATCGCCGCGCTGGAAAAGTGCGAGCCGGTCTACGAAGAACTGCCGGGCTGGGAAAAACCCACCGGCAAGTCGCGCGTGTTTAATGACCTGCCGACTAAAGCGCAAAAGTACATCCGGCGGCTGGAGGAAATCATCGGCTGCCCGGTGAGCCTTATTTCCGTGGGCGCGAGGAGAGAAGAGACTATCGTCAGAAAGATGATTTTTTAACATGCCGATTATCAGACAAGCCACGGAAAAAGACATTCCCCGCATCCTGGAGCTCTATCGCCAGCTATCCTTCGAGCCGGAAAAGTATCAACCGGCACCAGTTAATGAATGTCTCAAAGTCTTCCGCAAAATGAGCCAGGACCCGGGTTACCATATACTCGTGGCGGAAGATAACGGCCGGGTGGTCGGGACAACGGTAATGGCAGTGCTGCCCGGGTTCGCGCATGGCACCTCGCCCTTCGCGGTGGTGGAATACGTGGTGGTGGATGAAAAGTACCGCAGTAAGGGCATCGGCCGGCTGATGATGGAATCGGTGAAATCGCTGGCCAAAGAGGCGCGGTGCTACAAGATAATGCTCACCAGCGACCTGCGGCGGGAGCGCGCCCATAAGTTCTATAAATCGGTGGGGTTCGAGCCCTCGGCGGCGGGGTTCAGGTTTTATTTTAAATGAATTATTGGTGACCCATCCCCTTTTCGTCGCCTTATTTAACGGTAGCCCCACGACGGGTTGACAGGATATATCCCTACGACTATAATATCCCTACCCGCACAAAATTATTGCGCATAAACACACAGGTAAAAGAGAGGTAACGAGATGGTGACTGATGCAGAAAAGATGATGAAAAACTATACTGCGGCGTGGAATTTACATGATGTGAATAAAATACTTTCTTTCTTCACAGATGATTGCATCTACGAGGATGTGGCTCTTGGATTGGTCAACCACGGCAAGAAAGAACTTACGGACTTCATCAACAGAATCACCCTTGCTTACCCTGATTTTAAGTTCGAAGTGAAATCCGTCTTCCAGGCCGGCGATTGGTTGGCTGATGAGTGGGTTATGACTGGCACTTGGGCCCATAGCAGTAATCCTAAAATGCCAGCTACGGGCAAGAAGTTTTCCATACGAGGAGCTTCGGTCCAGGAGCTACGCAATGGTAAAATCCGCCGGAACTCCGACTACTGGGACCGCGTCACGTTCAGGCAGCAAGTCGGTTTAGTGCCTGCCACTTCGAAGTAAAACGAAGGGGGCAAGTTTTAAACCTGCCCCCTGCATGATTTCCTTTTTACTTTTTTATCTATATCTTCAAATCAATCGTGTAGTTTTTCAGCGTGTTCTTTATCAATTCAGCGGTCTTTTCGTCCGGCGGGACAAGGGGCAGGCGCGTATTGCCTACCCTGAAGCCCAGGTAGTTGAGCGCGTACTTTATCGGGGCGGGGTTGGGTTTCTTGAATAATGCGTTCACCAGCGGCACCAGGTGGCGGTGGATAGCGGCCGCTTCGGTGACCTTGCCGGCGAGCAGCAGCTCCATCATTTTCTTATACTGTTTGCTGGTAATGTGCGTGGTCACGCCGATAACGCCGTAGCCGCCCAGCGACATGATGGGGAAGGTATCGTTATCGTTGCCGCTCCAGATGTAGAAGTCTTTCCTATCGCCGATGGCGTTGAGCGTATTGGCGACGTGCTCCATATTGCCGCTGGCTTCCTTAACGCCGATGATGTTGGGAATCTTGCTCAAGCGGCCGATGGTCTCCGGCTCCATGTTGATGACCACGCGGGAAGGAATGTTGTACATGATAATGCCCAGCTTCGTGCTGGCGGCGATTGTTTTGAAGTGCTGGTAGATGCCTTCCTGGTCAGGCTTATTATAGTAAGGGACGACCGAGAGACAGGCATCCACGCCGAGTTCCGTCGCTTTTTCTGTTGCCTCTACTGCCTCGGAGGTGCTGTTGCTGCCGGTATAGGCGATGACATCGCCCTTATTGCCGACGGCGGTCTTTATCTCTTTAAACAGGCGCTCCTCTTCTTCCCAGGAAAGCGTGGGCGCCTCGCCGGTCGTGGCCCCTACTACCAGACCGTCATTCCCCGCGTCGAGCAAGGCTAGCGCCAGCTTTTTGGCCTGCTCATAATCCAAATCCCCGTTTTCTTTAAAAGGGGTGACCATGGCAGTCAATAAGCGTCCCAGTTTCTTCATCGTCAGCGGCCTCCTTAAAGACCTAAAAGTTTGTCCAGGCCGTAAATGTAGCCCCGTCGCTTAACGGCCTCTTTAATGGCTAAGATAACGCCGGGCATATAGCATTCCCGGTTGATGGTATCATGACGGATGGTGAGGGTCTGACCCGCGGCGCCGAAAATGACCTCCTGGTGCGCCATGAGGCCCGGCAGGCGCACGGCATGGATGTTGATGCCGCCGGAGCTCTCACCGCGGCTTTTTGAATCGGCTCCCTGGGCCGAAGGCGGCGAAAAAGTTTTACCTTTAGCCTCGGTCATAGCTTGAGCCGTAGACTTGGCCGTGCCTGAAGGGGCGTCGAGCTTTTTATCGTGGTGGAGCTCGATGATTTCCGCGTGGTCGAAGTATTTCCCGGCGATTTTAGCGAGATGAATCATCACCACCGCGCCGAGCGCGAAGTTCGAGGCGACGATGATGCCGATTTTTTTCGCCTTCGCCAGTTTTTCCATCTCGGCCAGCTCATCGGCGGAAAAGCCGGTCGTGCCGATGACCATGCTGATGCCCTGCTCCGCGGCAGTGCGCACCGCCGGCATGGAGGCTTTGGCTACCGTGAAATCCACGACGACATCGGGGCGATATTTTACCAGTGTTGACTTGAGATCGGTAGAGTAAGGGACCTTGCCACCGTCCGGCAGTAAAAGCTCGGGGGCGGACACTTTAACATCTACCGCGCCCACCAGCTGCATATCCGGCTCCTGGCTGACGGCTTTGACCACTTCCTGCCCCACTCTACCGGCGGCTCCATGAACAACGACTTTAATCTTTTCCATAGTTGGACACCTCAAAAAAAGATTGAGGGATGATTTAGCTGCGCTTAAAAGGGGGTCGCGGGCCCTGTCTCGGGCGGTTCGGACGGTCGCCGCCAGAGTAACGCGGTCGGCTGTTGTATCCGCCGGAACTGCTACGCCTGTCTGGAGGGGCCGGCGGGCGCGATTCGGTATTGGTGCCTTCAGCGCCGGACTCTTTTTCAAACAGAGCGCGCCGCGAGAGGTTGACGCGGCCCAGGTTATCGATGTTAATCACCTTGACCATGACTTCATCGCCGATTTTGACCACGTCCTCAACCTTGCCCACGCGGTAGTCGGCGAGCTCGCTGATGTGCACCATCCCCTCTTTACCGGGGAGGATTTCCACCATGGCGCCGAACTCGAAAATGCGGCTGACTTTACCGGTAAAAACATCGCCGATTTGAGCCTCGCGGGTCAGGCTTTCAATCATGCCGATGGCTTTCTGCGTGGCTTCCATATCCGGCGAGCCGATGATTACCGTGCCGTCATCGCTGACATCGACGGTGGTCTTGGTCTGCTCGATAATCGACCGGATAGTCTTGCCGCCGGTGCCGATGACCGCCCCGATTTTCGCCGGGTCGATTTTAATCTTGGTCATGCGCGGCGCGAAGCGGCTGACATCCGGGCGGCTGGCGCCGATGGCCTGGGTCATCTTGTCCAGGATAAACAGGCGGGCATCTTTGCCCTGGGAAAGCGTTTTTTCCACGACTGCCACGGAAATGCCCTTGAGCTTGGTGTCCATCTGGATGGCCGTGATGCCGTCACGCGTGCCGGCGATTTTAAAGTCCATGTCGCCGTTAAAGTCTTCCACGCCTTCGATATCGGTCAGTACGGCAAACCGGCCGCTTTCGTCGGTGATAAGCCCCATGGCAACTCCGGCGACCGGTTTTTTGATGGGTATACCGGCGTCCATGAGCGAAAGGCTGCCCGCGCAGACGCTGGCCATCGAGGTGCTGCCGCTGGAGCTCAATACTTCGGAGACGAGGCGGATGGTATAGGGGAACTCCGTGTCCGGGGGGATAACCGGCAACAGGGCGCGCTCGGCCAGGGCGCCATGTCCTATTTCGCGGCGACCGACTGCACCGACCCGCCTGACCTCACCGGTGGAATAGCCGGGAAAGTTATAATGATGCATAAAACGCTTACTTTCTTCCAGTCCCAGGCCGTCGAGCATCTGCTCCTTGCGGGCGGAACCGAGCGTGGTGATGGACATAACCTGGGTCTGGCCGCGGGTGAACAGGCCGGAACCGTGGGTGCGCGGTAAAAGCCCGACCTCGCAGGTGATGGGGCGGATTTCGGTGAGGCCGCGCCCGCTGACGCGACGTCCTTTATCGAGGACATCCGCCCGGACTTCCGCTCTGACCCTCGCCTCGATAGCGGCGGCGATGTCCTGAACCGAAAATTTATCGCTTAAAACGGCGGCGAGCTCTTCCGCGAGGTTGTCCAGGGCCTGCTCGCGCTGCGCTTTATCGGCCTGCGCCATGACGGGGCCCATTTTCTCCTCAACGATTTTGGTCAGCTCGGAAAGCGCGGCGGCATTCACCTTGTCTTCAGGGACTGGCAGCTTGGGTTTTCCCGCCGCCTGCCGCAATTGCTCCTGTAGCTGGATGATGGACTGGTTGGCCTCATGGCCGAATTTGACCGCCTTGAGAACGATATCTTCCGAAATTTCTTTCGCCCCAGCCTCCACCATGATGACTTTATCTTTAGTGCTGACGACCACAAGGTCGAGACTGCTTTCGTCGAACTGGGCCATTTTGGGATTTAAAACGAGCTCGCCGTTAATATAGCCTACATTCACGGCGCCGACCGGCCCGTCGAACGGGATTTCGGACAGCGAAAGCGCCGCCGAGGCGCCGACGACGGATAGTATGTCCGGGTCGTTCTCCTGGTCGGCGGAAAGAACGGTGGTGACTATCTGGATTTCGCTGTGCCAGCCCTTGGGAAGCAAAGGTCTTATGGGACGGTCGGTCTGGCGGCAGGCCAGCGTGGCCGCCTCGCTGGGGCGCCCTTCCCGCCGGATAAAGCCCCCCGGTATTTTACCGGCGGCATATAATCTCTCTTCGTAATCGATGGTCAGGGGGAGAAAATCCACTCCTTCCCTGGCTTCGCGCTGGAAGCAGACGGTCACCAGCACGACGGTCTCGCCGTAACGTACGGTTACCGCGGCGTCGGCCTGCCCGGCAAGTTTGCCGGTTTCGATAATCAGACTGCGACCGGCAATATCGCAGCTAAAAGACTGTTGTTCCAATGAAATACTCCTTCAGCCGATAGGCTTTACTTACGCAGCCCGAGCTTTTTAATAAGCTGGTTATACCGCCCCACGTCTTCCCGGCTAAGATACGCTAAAAGCCTTCGCCTCTGACCGACAAGCTTGAGCAAGCCCCGCTGGGAATGATGGTCTTTACGGTTGGAGGCCATATGCGTCGTTAACTCGTTGATACGCGCGGTAAGCACCGCCACCTGCACCTCGGTCGTGCCGGTATCGCCCTCCCGGGACTGGTAGGTCTTGATGATTTCTGTCTTTTTCTCTTTTTCCAAGTTGAATTTCTCCCGACCTTTTTATTTATTATTTAAATATACGGAAAATTATAGCATAACGCAGAGGGGAAGTAAATTTTTCTGTAATTTATAAAGAATAAATTACCCCCTTCAAGTTCCCCTCTCCGCTGATATAAAAGTGGTTGGTGGGAGGTGAGTGACGCTTTGTTGCGGGTAGACTCATAAAGGGAGTTAGGCTATAATAGCAGGTGGCAGTCAAACCGTCAGATAAATTTCCCGAGGACAACAGAAGGAGGCAGATATGGTAGTAGACACGAAGCTTGCCAGGATAGTAGGCGCTGCCAACGTCAGTAATAAAGAGACAGCGCTGGATGAATACTCCAGGGACATGAGCTTTGTCAATGAGGTCAAGCCGGACTGTATCGTCAGGCCGAAGACCGCCGCCGAGGTGGAGAAAATTGTGAAGCTGGCCAATGAGACGAACACCCCGCTGGTCCCGGTAAGCTCCGGGCCGCCCCACTTCCGCGGCGATACCGTCCCCGGCACCGGAGGGGCGGTCATCGTCGATTTAAGCAGGATGAAAAAAATCATTAAAGTTACCCGTCATAACCGCGTGGCCATGGTCGAGCCGGGCGTGACCTTTGGAGAGCTGATACCGGCAGTAGAAAAGGAAGGTCTGCGGCTCAATATGCCATTGCTGCCGCGGCAATCGAAGGCAGTTATCGGCAGCATGCTGGAGAGAGAGCCGGTGCTGCTGCCCAAGTACCACTGGGACATCTCGGACCCGCTGGCCTGTGTCGAGGTCGTCTTCGGCCGCGGCGAGGTTTTCCGCACCGGGCAGGCCGCCGGCCCCGGCACAATAGAGGAGCAGTGGGCCGCCGGTGGGGTGCAAAAGACGCCGTACGGCCCCGGCCCGGCCGCGTGGTACCGGCTTATCCAGGGGGCGCAGGGGACGATGGGCATCGTTACCTGGGCATCGCTGCGGTGCGAGCTACTCCCCGAACTCGAAGAGCCTTTTGTCGTCGGCTCCTCCAACCTTGGCAAACTGCTCGACATCACCCACTGGCTGGTAAGGATGAGGCTGGTCAACGAGTGCTTTTTGGTGAGCAATGTTGACTTGGCGGCTATCATGGCGGAAAAATGGCCGGCGGACTACTGTGATTTGAAGGATTCCTTGCCCCGCTGGATACTCTTTTATAACGTGGCCGGGTACCATTATTCACCCGAAGAAAGGGTAAAGACCCAGCTCAGGGGCATCACGGATATCTGCAAGCAGGTGGGCGTAGAGCCGGTAAGGGCGGTGGGCAAGGTCTCCGCCGCCGGGATATTAAAAACAGTGCAGCGTCCTTCAGGCGAGCCTTACTGGAAACTGCGCTATAAGGGGGCCTGCCAGGACATATTTTTTATCACCATCTATGAGAAACTGGAACATCAACTCTCGGTCATGAACGAGCTGGCAGGGCAGTGCGGTTTTCCTACGTCGGACATCGGGATATATTTACAGCCCATAGTCCAGGGGACTAACTGCCATTGCGAATTCAATCTCTTTTACGACCCCGAAAATCCGGGCGAGGTGGAAAGGGTTAAAGAGCTGGCCGCTAAAGTAACCCCACCCCTCATGGCAGCCGGGGCATTCTTCTCCCGGCCGTACGGTACCGCGGCCCGGATGATTGTGAACCAGAATGCGGCCTACGTCGCCGCTTTAAAAAAGGTTAAAGGCGTTCTGGACCCGAATAATGTCATGAATCCCGGGAAACTGTGCTTTTAGCGCACGCGATATAAGCTTTTTAACGAATGAATCGAGGAAGGTGAGAAGATGGCAATAGAGCAATACCGCGGAGACATGGAAATGTGCTGCCGGTGTTCGGCCTGTAAACATATTCCGCTGCAAAGGGTAAAGAACCCCGCGCATTCTTACGCCTGCCCCAGCATATCCAGGTTTAATTTCCATGCCTATTCAGGCAGCGGCAGGCTGATTATCGGCCGAGAAATGCTGAACACGGGTTTTAAATACACGGATAAGCTGCTCCACATCGTGTATAACTGCCAGATGTGCGGCGCCTGCGATATATCCTGCAAATACGCCATGGATATGGAAGTTCTCGCGCCTATCAATGAGTTCAGGATTAAATGCGTCGAGGACGGCCATGTCAATCCCGCTCTCGATAAAGTAATCGGCAATTTACGGAAGACCAACTCCATGGTGCCCGTCAGGGGCAAGCGCGGCGACTGGGCCGAGGGCCTGGGAGTGAAGAACGCCGCCAGAGAAAAGGTGGATGTTCTCTATCACGTCGGCTGTCTGACCAGCTACGATAAAGATATGCAGAAACTGGCCAAAGCGACCGTCAAGATACTGCAAAAGGCGGGTGTCAATTTCGGTATCGCCGGAGACGCCGAGGTCTGCTGCGGCGGGCGCGCTTACCAGATGGGCTACCAGGAAGATTTCCTGACCCAGGCCAAGAAGAACATGGCCTTAATCAAGAAAGCCGGTGTTAAAACACTGGTCACGGGCTGCGCCGACGGCTACCAGGCATTTAAGGTGCTTTATGATAAATTCAACCTTAAAGGTGACCTTGAAGTGCTCCATATCACCGAGTTCATCGACAGACTGATTAAAAAAGGCAAGCTCAAGCTGAATAAAAAAGTGAATTTGAACGTTACCTACCATGACCCGTGCTACCTCGGGAGACTGGGAGAGCCTTGGATACACTGGGAAGGAAAAAAAATACCGGGGTACAAGTTCGTTTTCGACCCACCGAAGACCTACCGGCGGGGGACAAACGGGGTTTACGCGCCGCCGCGCAATGTACTGGCGAGTATCCCCGGGGTAAAGCTTTTTGAGATGGACAGGATTAAAGAGTACTCCTGGTGCTGCGGGGCCGGCGGCGGTGTCAATGAATCAAATCCGGAGTTCGCCGCGTGGACGGCTAAAAAGAGGATTGAAGAGGCCGGTTCCACCGGCGCGGAAGCGCTGGTAACCGCCTGTCCCTGGTGCGAGACCACCTTCAACAAGGCGATTAAAGAGACCCGCAGCAACCTGAAAGTGTACGACATCGTGGAACTGGTGGCGAAGGCAATTTAAGAAGGGGGAAGATGAATCATGGCTATCAGCAAAGAAGCCTATAAAGAGCTCGAAGAAGTGGTCGGCCCGGAGAACATTTCCGATGACGTGGCGATAAAAGACGCCTACCGCTCGCAGCATTTAACCGTGATTCTCCCCGGCAACACGGAGGAGGTCGCCGCGGTCGTCAAGCTATGTAATAAACACAAAATCCCGTTCCAGGTACAGAGCACAGGATGGTCGTTCTATCCGCCCGAGTACCACTTCATTTTCCTGGACATGAGGAGGATGAACCGCATCATCGAAATCAACGAGAAAAATATGTATGCGGTTGTCGAGCCTTACGTCATCGTGGCAGAGCTCCAGGCCGAGCTGTTTAAACGCGGCCTGACCTGCAACATGAAAGGGTCGGGGGCCAACACCACCGCGCTCGCCATGTCCGGCCACGGGCACATGGGCCTTTCCACGAGCACCGGCGACCGCAACGATCTGGCGACGGAATGGGTGACTGACGAAGGCGAAATTGTCCGGCTGGGCACGCTGGGAGCCTCGGACGAATGGTTCTGCGGCGACGGACCGGGGCCTTCTCTCCGGGGCATCATCAGGACCGGCGGCGTTATGACGAAACAGGCCACCAAGGTCTATCACTGGGGCGGGCCGGCGGGATATCCGCTGCAGGGAAATTCACCGCGCTACACGCTCCCGGAGATACCTTCAAACATGATGGTACGGTATTTCTCTTTCCCTTCCATCGAGAAACTGGTTGAGGCGGAGCTCAAGATAGGCGAGAGCGAAATCGCCTTCGAGTTGATGGGGTTCTGTCCATCGATGGTGTCTTCCAACATCACGACGAGCAACGAGGAAGATTTCGCCACGCTGGAGCGGTTCACCAAAGAAGTGCAGGGGCCTGGCTTCATGGTCATTATCATCGGCAATTTCCCGGGGGACTTTGAATACAAGAAAATGGTCCTGGAGCGGATTATCAAGGAAACGAGCGGTAAATCCCTTAAACCGGTCGAAGACCCGAAAGTCGAGGCCACGCTGCTGTTCCAGTGCACCAGGGTCACCGCATCTATCCGGGAGACCTTCCGCGCCGGCGGGATGTTCTCTTCGATGATGGTACAGGGGCAGAGATACGACCTGCACGTGAAATGGCTGGAACAGGCGGCCGTATGGAAACGAGAGCTGATTAAGAAAGGATTGGTCATCGCGGATGACGGCCAGCAGTTCGGGTGGGGAGAGGAACAGGGACACCTGGGACACTCCGAGATATTCTGCCGCTATAATCCATACGACGCCGCGTCATTTAAAGCGGTACACGAGTGGATGGATAAAATAGCCAAGGTAGCCCTCGAAGGCCATTACGCCCTGCCGGTAAACTCGTCCCTGTCCATCGAGGAAATCGGTTCGCAGGTATGCAATTACCATGTCTGGCTCGGCAGGCTCAAGAAGGCGTTCGACCCAAACCTTATCGGCGCGCGGACGGGATTCAGCTACGTGGGAGCGGACACTTCCGGACAGCACACGATGTTGTATAAGCCGCCCCTAAAAAATGCGCGTGAGTTTTAAATCCTCCCGGCAGTTCGAGAGCCCCGCTAACCCGGGGCTCTTTTATTTTATCGTGGTGTGATAAAATAGCTTAATACCGGATTTTCCATCAATGAACGATACTAATTTAAAAAGCCAGCTTTACCGTCTGGCGCTGCTGTACAACGTGCAGACGGCTTTTTACGGCGTCAGGCACCATCGCTATAACGCGCCGGTCGAGAGCCTGCTGGCGGTACTGCGGGCACTGGGCGCCCCGCTGGCGTCTTTAAGCGATGTACCCCAGGCTTTACGCGAGAAAAAACTGGCATTAAAGCGGCAGATGCTGGAGCCGGTGACGGTCGTTTGGGAAGGCGAATTACCTCAAATCACGGTTACCCTCCCCGGGGAAATAGCCGGTGTGCCATATTCGGGCAATCTTGAGCTAGAATCGGGGGAAAAATCCGCCTGGAAATGGCAGGCGGCTGAATTGCCGGTATTTCAAAGCACCGCGGTGGAAAACCAGATGTTTGTGACCACGAAATTAACGCTGCCGCAGGGACTGCCTCCCGGCTACCACAGGTTTACCTTCGAAGCTAAAGGCAGGACGGCAGAGACGCTGGTAATCGCGGCGCCCCGCCGCGCCTTTTCCCCGCCGGATGAGAACAATCGCGGCTGGGGCGCTTTTTTGCCTCTTTACGGTCTAAAGACTCAAAACGATTGGGGCAGCGGCGATTATTCCGGCCTGGGCGCGCTGGTCGATTGGGTGGTGGGGGAGGGAGGCAGCTTAGTAGGGACGCTACCGCTGCTGCCGGTCTTCCTCGATGAACCTTACGACCCCAGCCCTTACGCTCCGGTCAGCCGTCTGCTCTGGAACGAATTTTATATCGATGTGACCAGAGCCCGGGAGTTCTCACGATGTGTGGCGGCACAGGAGATAGTCCAATCCGCTGCTTTCAGGGCGGAAACTGAAAAATTAAGAAGCCAGCCGCTCGTGGACTACCGCCGGGTAATGTCGCTGAAGCGGAGTTTAATGGAAGAGATGTGCCACTACCTGCTTCAATCGGGCAACCAGCGACTCGAAGCGTTCCAGCGCTTTACGATAGAAAACCCTGTGGCGGTCGAGTATGCGCAGTTCCGGGCGGTCATGGAAAAACAGAAAAAACCATGGGGCCTGTGGCCGCCGCGTTTACGAGATGGGGATTGGCGGGAAACCGAATACGAGGAAAATATAAAAAATTACCACCTCTACGCGCAGTGGCTGGCGCAGCAGCAGATTAAGGAACTGGCTGAAAAATCGCGGCAGAAAGGCATAAAACTGTATTTCGATTTACCGCTGGGCATCCACCCGGACGGCTATGACGCCTGGCGCTATCGTGATGTCTTCGCGAAGGATGTCAGCGCCGGGGCGCCGCCGGACCCGGTCTTCACGACGGGACAGAACTGGGGTTTCCCACCCCTCCACCCGGACAAAATAAGAGAGCAGGGTTACCAATATTTAAGAAATTACCTGCATCACCATTTGCAGTACGCCGAAATGCTCCGCATCGACCATGTCATGGGGTTGCACCGGCTCTACTGGATACCGCGCGGGATTGAGGCCACGCAGGGGGTCTACGTGCGCTACCGCGCCGAAGAGCTTTACGCCATCCTGGCGCTCGAATCGCACCGCCACCGGAGCATCATCATCGGCGAGGACCTGGGCATCGTGCCGGGATACGTCCGGCCGGCGATGGCGCGGCACGGACTGCACCGCATGTATATTCTTTACTATGAATTAGCCGACAGCGCTGAAAAAAAGCCCCGCCCTATCCCGCGGCACTGTATCGCCGGCCTGAACACGCACGATATGCCCCCTTTCGCTTCTTTCTGGGAGGGCGCGGATATCCCGGAGAAAATGTCTCTGAATCTTTTAGACGAAAAACAGGCGGCGGAAGAAAGAGAAAGCCGGCAGGCTACCCGAAAAGCCCTCGGGGATTTCTTAATCGCTAACGGTTTCCTGAAAAAGGCGGGCGAGAGCACGCGCGCGGCGTTAAAGGCCTGCCTGGCATTCTTGAGCGCCAGCGCCGCGCATACCGTCCTGATAAATCTGGAAGACCTGTGGCTGGAGACCAAAGCGCAGAACCTGCCCGGCGTCGGCGATAGGTTCCCGAGCTTTCAGCGCAAAGCACGCTACGCGCTGGAGGAATTTTGCCGCATGAGCGAGGTTAGTGATATCCTAAGAGAAATAAATACCCTCCGGAAAAGGACAGAAGGGCAGGGAAAATGAGTTCGGAACGCTATGTTTGCGTCCACGGGCACTTTTACCAGCCGCCGCGGGAAAACGCCTGGCTGGAAAGCATCGAGTGGCAGGAATCGGCCTATCCTTACCACGATTGGAATGAAAGGGTCACCGCCGAATCCTACCTCCCCAACACCTCCTCGCGCATCCTGGATAAAGACGGGTATATCGACCGCATCGTAAGCAACTACGCGAAGATGAGCTTCGACTTCGGCCCTACGCTCCTCGACTGGCTGGAAAAGAACGAGCCGGCCGTCCACGAAGCGATTGTCGAGGCTGACCGCCAGAGCCAGAAGCGCTTTTCCGGGCATGGCTCGGCGATGGCGCAGGCTTACAACCATATCATCATGCCACTGGCCAATCACCGCGATAGATACAGTCAGGTTCTCTGGGGGATAAGAGACTTCGAGTACCGTTTCGGACGGAAACCGGAAGGGATGTGGCTGCCGGAAACCGCCGTTGACTACGAAACCCTGGACATTATGGCCGGGCTCGGTATCATCTTCACCGTTCTGGCTCCTCACCAGGCCGGGCGCGTACGGAAGCTCGGCGCGTCAAGCTGGAAAGATGTGGCCAACGCGTCCATCGATACTACGCGGGCTTATGTCACGGAACTGCCTTCCGGCCGCCGTATCAACGTTTTCTTTTACGATGGGCCGCTCTCCAATTCCGTGGCTTTCGAAGACGTACTTAAAAACGGTGAAGCCTTCGCGCGGAGGCTGACCGGCGTGTTTTCGGAGAAGAAAGACTGGGCGCAGCTCGAGCACATCGCCACGGACGGCGAGACTTATGGGCACCACCACCGTTTCGCGGACATGGCGCTGGCCTTCGCCCTGCATTACATCGAAGAGCAAAACCTGGCTAAAATTACCAACTACGGGGAATTCCTGGAAAAATTTCCTCCCACCCACGAGGTAAAAATCATCGAAAAGACGTCCTGGAGCTGTGTGCACGGCATCGACCGCTGGTGGAGCGATTGCGGCGATACCACCAGCTCCGGCGACCACCCGGACTGGAACCAGAAATGGAGGACGCCGCTCCGCAACGCCTTCGATATGCTGCGCGATAACCTGGCCCCGCGTTATGAAGAAAAGGCCCGCCAGTTGCTGAAAGACCCGTGGTCCGCCCGCGATGGATATATCGACGTTATCCTCGACCGGTCTCCGGCCAGCGTAGAGCGCTTTTTCGAAAGATACGCCAGCCATGCGCTGAACGGTGACGAAAAGGTAACGGCCCTTAAGCTCCTGGAGCTGCAGCGCCACACCATGCTGATGTACACCAGCTGTGGCTGGTTCTTCGACGAAATATCCCGCCCGGAGCCGGTGCAGGTCATACAGTACGCCGGACGGGTGGTGCAGCTGGCGCAGGAACTCTTCGGCGATAATATCGAAGAAAGTTTCCTCGGGATTCTGGAGCAGGCTAACAGTAACATCCCGGAGCAGGGCAACGGCCGCCGCATCTATGAAAACCTGGTCAAGCCGGCCATGATTGACCTGACCAAGGTGGCGGCCCACTACGCTATAAGCTCGCTTTTCGATAAACACCAGGACGAAAATAAAGTATATTGCTACCTCGTGAAAAACGATGATTACCGGATTACCGACTGCGGCAAAGCCAGGCTGGTGACCGGCCGGGCCAGGGTGACATCGGAGATAACGCTTGAATCTGCCGCTATCAGCTTCGGGGTTTTCCACCTGGGCGGCCATGTTATTAACGCGGGCGTGAGCATCTACCACGGCGAGGAACAATACCAAGCCATGGAGCGGGAAATGAGCCGGGCCTGCGCCTCCGCTGATTTCACGGGGGTCATCCGCCTGCTCGATAAACATTTCGGCGGCTCGACCTACTCGCTGAAATCACTTTTCCGCGACGAGCAGCGCGAAGTGCTCGACCACATTTTAGCATCAACGATGACCGAAATCGAAACAGCTTACCGGCAGCTTTACGAACACCATTACCCGCCGATGCGCTTTCTCTCCGAACTGGGCGGTCCTGTCCCTAAAGCGTTCCATTCCGCCGCCGAGCTGATTATCAATATCGACCTGCACCGCGCCGTCAACAGCGAAGTAATCGATATCGGGGCAGTTAAAAACCTGGTGGCCACCGCGGCGACCTGGCAGGTGGAGCTCGATGCCGATGGGGTCAGCTACGATTTGAAGGAAAACCTCGAAAAGATGATTACCGCGCTGGACAATGAACCTGAAAACCTCGAAGATTTGAAAATTCTTCTGGATGCGGTGGTGCTGGCGCGCAACCTGCCTTTCCCGGTCGACCTCTGGAAGGTGCAAAACGTTTACTGGGAAATACTTCAGGGCGTTTATCCCGAATTCAAACAGCGGGCTGAAAAGAAAGACGCGCCGGCGGCAGAATGGCTGGAAGCTTTCCAGGCTCTAGGGGAAAATCTATCGGTGCGGGTGGAATAATAAGTCTTAAACGATGAAATTTTTATTCACCTTTGACGCGGTAGCGGTAGTAAAGCGCCAGGCCGATGGCCAGCGAAATTACCGCCACTACATTAGCGCCGATAATAATCATGTCCCGGCGGAAGACGCCGTAAATAAGCCAGAGCGCACAACCAATCATCAGCTGCAGCATCGTGATGTTGCTGACATCCTTGGCGGAACGTCTAACCCACATTTTCCTCAACTGCGGTATGTAGCTGAAACTGGTCAACAGAGCGGCCACGATGCCGACTATCGTCCAGAATGAAAATTCCATTTATCCCCGCTTTCCAGTTCAGACAGAATAGACGCGTTTCAGGAATATCGCCGCCAGAGGCGGAATCGTGATACTTACCGAATACGGCCGGTGGTGTACGGACTTATCCGAGGTTTTCACTTCCTGCGGGTTACCCCGGCCGCTCCCGCCGTATTTGACCGCGTCGGTGTTCAGGACTTCTTGCCAGGTCCCCGGCAGAGGCATGCCTATTTCGTAGTTGTGATGCGTCATCGGGGTGAAATTGTACACCGCCACGATAATGTCTTCCGGCGCGCGTCCCCGGCGCATAAAGCTCATGACGCTGTGAGCATCATCGGCGGCATCAATCCATTCAAAGCCGCCGGGTTCGAAGTCAAGCTGGTGCAGGGCGGCCTCGCTCCGGTAAAGGCTATTCAGGTCGGCCACCAGCTGCTGGAGGCCGCTGTGGCGCTCGTACTGCGTCAGGTGCCATTCCAGGCTTGACTCGTGCGACCATTCACGCCACTGGCCGAACTCCCCGCCCATGAAAAGGAGCTTCTTCCCGGGCTGCGCGAACATGTAGCCATAAAGCAGCCGCAGATTGGCGAACTTCTGCCAGTCGTCGCCGGGCATTTTGCCCAGCAGGGAAGCTTTGCCGTAGACCACTTCATCATGAGACAGCGGCAGGATGAAGTTCTCCGTGAAAGCGTATATCATGCGGAAGGTAAGGTCGTTCTGGTGATATTTGTGGTAGATGGGGTCTTTGCCGATGTAATAAAGGGTATCGTGCATCCAGCCCATGTCCCACTTCATGCCGAAGCCGAGTCCGCCGCTAAAAGTAGGGCGGGATATCATCGGCCAGGCGGTAGACTCTTCCGCGATAGTCTGGATATCAGGCTTTTCCCCGTAGACGATTTCGTTGAATTTTTTAAGGAAATCGATGGCCTCGAGGTTTTCCCGGCCGCCGTATTTATTGGGTATCCAATCGCCATTTTTACGGGCATAGTCCAGGTAAAGCATGGAAGCCACGGCGTCAACCCGGAGCGCATCGATATGATATTTCTCCAGCCAGAAAAGGGCGCTGCTGTACAGGAATTCCCTGACTTCATGGCGCCCGTGGTTGAAAATGCAGCTGTGCCACTCGGGATGGATTCCCTGCCGGGGGTCGTCATGCTCGTAAAGATGCGTCCCGTCAAAAAAAGACAGAGCGTGCTGGTCGTCGGGGAAATGGGAGGGGACCCAGTCCAGAATCACGCCGATGTTATGCCGGTGCAGGTAGTCGACCAGGTACATGAAGTCCTGGGGGGTGCCGTAACGGCTGGTGGGGGCGAAATAGCCCGTCGTCTGGTAGCCCCAGGAGCCGTAAAAAGGGTGCTCCATGACGGGTAAAAATTCCACGTGGGTGAAACCGAGCCGGGTGACGTAATCGGCCAGCAAAGGAGCAATTTCACGGTAGGTCAGGTAGCGGTTGCTTTCTTCGGGCACGCGCCGCCATGAGCCTAAATGAACCTCGTAGATGGACAGAGGCGCTTCGAGGGCGTTGGGCCGGCGGCGCTCTTTCATCCACGCCTGGTCCAGCCAACGGTGATATAAGTCGCGCACGATTGAGGCAGTCTTGGGAGGGGTCTCGCTGAAAAATGCGAAGGGGTCGGCTTTTTCGACCGCATAACCGTTAAACTGCGAGACGACAAAGTACTTGTACAGGGCACCTTCTCCCAGGCCGGCGATAAACCCTTCCCAGATACCGGATACGCCCCGCGAGCGCAATGGATGACTGGCATGGTCCCACGCATTAAAATCCCCGATGACATAGACTTCGCGGGCGTTGGGCGCCCAAACGGCAAAATAGACGCCGGAGACGCCGTCAACTTTAAGCGGATGGGCCCCCAGTTTATCATAAAGCTTATAGTGGGTGCCTTCATTGAAGAGATAAAGGTCGTCATCGGAAAGAAGGGAGATGTCATAGCGGACAGCCTTCAGGGGCGGGGTGTCTTTTTTGCGAGAGGT
This sequence comes from Dehalococcoidales bacterium, assembly GCA_050014355.1. Lineage (GTDB taxonomy): Bacteria > Chloroflexota > Dehalococcoidia > Dehalococcoidales > RBG-16-60-22 > Fen-1077. The sequence goes on from JBEKDL010000021.1 coordinate 18,340, forward strand.
CATGCTATAACAGTTTACCCTTTCGCCGCCAGAAGCTGCAAGATGCCCTGCAGCGGCACCTTCACCCAGGCTGGGCGGTTGTTCAGCTCGTAGCCGACCTCGTAAAGCGCTTTATCGAGGAGGAAAGCGTCCAGCAGGACTTTCAGCTGGCCCCGGTCACCGGGCAGCAGGCCGGTGGGCTTCATGAAATTAAGGTACGTATGCAGGAAACTTATTGAGACCCAGAGATACCAGTATTGCGCCGCGCTTTCAAGACGGGCATGATTTTCCGGAGAGGCAGTTTTTTGTTGGTTCAGAGCGGTCTGCGCCGCGTAATGGAAGGAGCGAACCATCCCGGCCACGTCACGCAGGGGTGAACGCTTGAGCCGCCGTTCGCTTAGCGAGCGTGCTGGTTCGCCTTCAAAATCAATGATGACAAAATCATTGCTGGTAAAGAGCACCTGGCCCAGATGGTAGTCGCCGTGGCAACGGATGCGAGAGGCAGCGATATTGCCGCGGCGGACGAGGTCGAAGCGCCCGATGATGGCATTTTCCTTATCGAGTACCGCACGGGCGTCTTTCTGCGCGTCTGACGGCAGATAAGCGAGACGCTCGCGGAGGAGCTCCAGCGTACGCATGGCGTAGCCGCGGAAAGACTGGTACAGGGACATCTGGTAAAAGGGATTAAACGGCTCCGGAGCGAAGCCAGGGTTTTTAGCATCGCCGGCCAGGGCGATGTGAAGCTCGGCGGTGCGCCGGCCAAGCAACCGCGCTGAAGCCAGGTAACTACCTATTGTCTCTTTAGCAAGCGCAGGAGGTTCCCCGGGCAGGTCAAGCGGGTGTTTCCGGGGGCCAGGTGAGGACTTAAGCGGTGGGTGTGAGAGCGCGGCGCGGAAGTACTGTTCCAGCGAATCAAGGGTGTACTGCCAGGCATCGCCATGACTGGGCACGAAGTCCTGCAGGACGGCCAGGCTCATCACTTGCCCGTTAGCGCCGCGGTATTCCAGCGAGCCGGCCACCCGCGAAATATTGGTAAATGAGGTATTTCCCGTCAGGAAACGGCCTATTTCCACGTCGGGATTAATGCCTTCTTCGAGCTTGCGGAACAGCTTCAGAATAAATTTATCACCATAGGTTACCGAGGTATTGGTCTGCTCCGCTTCCATCAAGGCCGGGGTAAGGTCTTTGTAAACGAAATGCGCCGGGGATTTTAACGGCACAGAGACAATGTCACCGCGGTTGCCTTTAATAACGCAGCGGCGCGTTACGGCGGAAAGCAGGAAATTGTTAAAATCATTATCGACCGTGGCATCATAAAGGATTTCCGATTCTAAACGGGCGATAACAGCCTGCGGGTATTTTTTCGACAGCTCTTTTTGATACCCGGTTGAACCTGTTATCAGCGGGATGATATAAGTTTCTGGTTCTCCTTCCGCATACTCGACGCGCAGCAGGGTAATACAGGCCATCGAGCCAGCAAAATGCACTGATATGACGTCCAGGATTTCTGCGGTTAATACTTGGCGGGCTTTGCCGCGGAACCAGCGCTGTCTTTTAAGGTATTCTAAAAGCGCCGTCTCCAGCACGGGGCGGTTCGCCTTTTCCGCAAGGAGATGTTCCGCGTTTTGCTGGATTTGTGCTACGGCAGCCGCTTTTTGAGAAAGGAGCGCGCGCCGTCGTAAAGGCCGCTTCTCAAGCGAAAACCAGTAGAAAGCGTAAGGGCTTAAGGTCAAACAGTAGGGCGCTCCGGTTATCGGTGAGAACTCAACCCGGCCGAAAAGGTCGACCGGTATATAGCCTTTAAATCTGGAGAGGTCGAGTTGAGTCTGCTGTGCCAGGTGGGAGAGGTTGGCCACCACCAGAATTACCTCTTCTCCGTACTGGCGGAAGTAAGCCAGGATTTTGCGGTTGGCCGGATTCAGAAACTCGGTGCTGCCATGCCCGAAAGCCTCATGGCGCTTTCGCAGGGCGATAATGCGTTTCATCGACCAGAGCAGCGAATCAGGGTTGACCAGCTGGCTAGCTACGTTAACGGCTTTATAATCGTACTCCGAGCCGGTAATCAACGGCAGGTAGAGTTTATCGGCGGCGGCCCGGGAAAAGCCGGCGTTCCGCCCTGCGTCCCACTGCATCGGCGTGCGCACGCCGTCGCGGTCGTGCAGGCGGTAATTATCCCCCATGCCGATTTCATCACCGTAGTAAATGACCGGCGTGCCGGGCAGGGAAAAAAGCAGGCTGTCCATCAGCTCTATCTTTTTGCGATCGTTGCCGAGCAGCGGCGCCAGGCGGCGGCGGATGCCCAGGTTAAGGCGGGCGGCGGGGTCAGCGGCGTAAACGCGGTACATGTAATCGCGTTCTTCTTCGGTGACCATCTCCAGCGTCAACTCGTCATGATTGCGCAGAAAGATAGCCCACTGGCAGCTATCGGGGATGGAAGGGGTCTGCCGGAGGATATCGATTATCGGGAAACGGTCTTCCATTTTTAACGCCATGAAAAGGCGGGGCATAATGGGGAAATGAAAGGCCATGTGGAACTCGTCGCCCTGGCCGAAGTAAGCGGCGGCATCCTCCGGCCACTGATTGGCCTCGGCCAGGAGCATGCGGTTTTTTAATTTTTTATCGACGTGGGCGCGCAGCTCTTTTAGAAAGACATGTGTTTCCGGCAGGTTCTCGGAGCTGGTCCCCTCGCGCTCGTAAAGGTAGGGCACGGCATCGACGCGCAGCCCGTCGATACCCAGTTTAAGCCAGTAGTCCATCACTTCAAGCAGCGCTTTTTTAACCGCCGGATTATCGAAGTTGAGGTCGGGCTGGTGGGAGTAAAAACGGTGCCAGTAATACTGCTTCGCCACCGGGTCCCAGGCCCAGTTGGACTTTTCAGTGTCCGTGAAGATGATGCGCGTACCTCGATACTTATCGGGAGTATCGCTCCAGACGTAAAAATCACGCTCAAGGCTTCCCTTGGGCGCCCGGCGCGCCCGCTGGAACCAGGGGTGCTGGTCGGAGGTGTGGTTCAAAACAAGCTCGGTTATGACGCGTAAACCCCGGCAGTGCGCCGCATCGACGAGCGCCTTGAAATCAGGCATGGTGCCGTACATCGGCAGAATATTGTGGTAATCTGAAATGTCATACCCGTCATCCTTGAGGGGAGAGGGGTAAAAGGGCAGGAGCCAGATGGTGTTAACGCCCAGGTCTTGAAGGTAATCGAGTTTGTTAATCAGCCCGTGAAAATCGCCAATACCATCGGCATTGCTGTCGGAGAAAGCGCGGACATGCACCTCGTAGATTATGGCGTCTTTGTACCACAGCGGTCCATCACCGATCGGCGGGTTTTTTGATATAGCCATGTTCGCGTTATTTGCCGAGCAGGTTGTGCACGTGCTCCAGCAACTCAAGCTGGCCGGGGTCGGTGACTGCGGTTAGTATTACCTCTTTTTCTGCCATGGCCAATTCACCCCATTTTTTATACAGCATTATCGACCGTTTGGTTGTAATTGTCAAAATTATTCTCCGGCAGGGGCAGGCGGACGCCGGCTTCGACCCGGAAAATATGGGCGGGGCATACGGCGGGATTCAGCTCCACGGGGTTCCATTCGCCGCGCCAGGTATAGCGCTTATCATTCAAGAGGTCATGGACATTGTAAGATTGCTGCGGGTCGAATCCCCAGGCCTGCAGCGGCACATTTACCGTCCCGGATTGCGAATGGTGTGCGTCAAGGTTGACGATGGTGAGAATGATACTCGATTTATCATCAGTATGTTTACTGTAGCAAATCAGCTGGTCGTTGCTGGTGGCATTAAACCACAGGTTCCGATTGCGGTGCAGAGGCGGGTTTTCGCGGCGGATGCCGTTGACCCGGCCGATGAAATCCTTGAGGCTATCCGACCGTCCGGTTTCCCAGTGCTTGATTTCGTACTTTTCCGAGTTAAGGTATTCCTCGCTGCCGGGCTCCCGCGCCACGTTCTCGCACAGCTCGAAGGCCGGCCCATAAATACCGTAGCTGGAGCAAAGCGTAGCTGCCAGCACGAACCGTGCCATGAAAGCCGGACGGCCGCCTTTTTGCAGGTATTCGTGCAGGATGTCCGGGGTATTGGGCCAGAAATTGGGCCGGAAAAAGTCTTTAATCTCTGTCCTGGTGAGCTCGTTCAGGTAATCGGTGAGCTCCTGCCTGGTATTGCGCCAGGTGAAATATGTGTACGATTGGGTGAACCCCAGCTTGGCCAGCCGGTACATGACCTTGGGGCGGGTAAACGCTTCGGCGAGGAAGATGGTGTCCGGGTAATCTTTTTTCACTTCGCCGATGAACCATTCCCAGAAATCAAAAGGCTTGGTGTGAGGGTTGTCCACGCGGAAAATGCGGACGCCCTGCTCCGCCCAGTAAAGCGCGACGCTTTTGAGTTCCGCCCACAGCTCTCTCCAGTGTTCCGTGGCAAAATTCAGAGGGTAGATATCCTGGTATTTCTTGGGCGGGTTTTCGGCATATTGTACCGTGCCGTCCGGCCGCCGGAGGAACCACTCCGGGTGCTCTTTGACCCAAGGGTGGTCCGGCGAGCACTGAAAGGCGATGTCCAGGGCAATCTCGATGTTATATTCTTTTGCCTTCGTGATAAGGTGCCTGAAATCTCCGAGCGTGCCCAGCTCGCGGTGGATAGCTTTGTATCCGCCCTCCTCCGAACCGATGGCCCAGGGCGTGCCGGGGTCGCCCGGTCTGGCGGTGATAGCATTGTTCTTGCCCTTGCGGTTGGTGTGGCCGACGGGGTGGATGGGTGGCAGATAAAGCACATCGAAACCGGCTTCCGCGACATAGGGCAGGCGCGCTTCGCAGTCTCTAAAGGTGCCGTGGCGCGCCGTGCCGTTGGCCAGGGAGCGAGGGAACATCTCATACCAGGCGCCATAGCCGGCCCTTTCCCGCTCGACGGCGATAGCCAGCTCCCGCGGATAGGTAGCGGACGCCCCTCGGTCAGCGTATTGGTCCATGAGTACGCTGATTTCAGGGCTCAAGGCAAGAGATATTTTTTTATCCTGGCCGACCGCGGCAGATTTTAATGTCTCGGCCCAGCCGGCGATTTTTAAAGCGTCCGGTCCGCGGGCGCGCTTGGCGGCGCCGGACAAGAGGCTGGCCCCGGTCGCCAAATGTACAGCCAGGTCTTCCTCGCCGGCAACGCCCCTTTTTTTGAGGTTGGAACGCCAGGTCTGAAAATCGTCAACCCAGGCGGTGATGGTATAAATCCAGGTGCCGGTTTCTTTAGCGTTAAATGAGCCCTGCCAGCGGTCGTTGATGAGATGGCGCATGGGCGCCTCGGCCCAGTTTTTATCTCCGGCGCGGCGGTAGAGGAGACGGGACAGCAGGGTGTCATGCCCGTCAGCGTAAATATCAGCTTCGACTTCGATAATATCGCCGGTAACGGCTTTGGCCGGGAAACGCCCGCCATCTACTTCCGGGCTGACTTTCTCGATGATAACCCGCTGGTAACCTTTTATCGATTCCATGGGTGATTTCCTGCTTGAACGAGGCCGCGGGAAGCAGGCAGGTACAGCTTTTCGTCGTACTCTTTAAGCATACGGCGCGCGGAAAAGACGGGTGTCAGCGAGCTTATGCTTTTTTTCATCATGGCTGTCCACGACACGGGGATGTTGTGGCGGTCGCGGCTGTAATACAGAGGTATTACCTTTTCTTCGAGGGTGCTGTAAAGCGCCGCGGCATCGGACCTGTCTTCTTCCTCCGGGCTGCTCTTAATAGAGTCGTCGCCGATAGCCCAGCCGTTGCCGTCGCTATAACCTTCGTGCCACCACCCGTCCGGCACGCTCAAGTGGATTACGCCGTTCAGAGCGGCTTTCATACCGCTCGTGCCGGAGGCTTCCTGAAGGCGGCGCGGCACGTTCAGCCAGACGTCCACCCCCTGCACCAGGTACCTGGCGAGGTGCATATCATAGTCCTCCAGGAAGGCTATCCTGCCCTGGAAGGCGCGGTCCCGGGCCATAGTGTGCACGCGCTGTAAGAG